>JBMSWW010000163.1:0-3800 GCA_049425065.1 Chitinophagaceae bacterium | reverse complement strand
CTGCCCAGAACCTAATTCATACAAGAGGTTTCCTTCTAAAAATCCTTTCCATTTTCTAATACGATATTGCAGGCGGCTTAGTAGTGTCAATTCATTATTAGCCGAAGAAAATTGCGGATTGATTACTTTGAGTTTTCGTAGGGTGGCATTCACTACTAATTGTTGTGATGAATTTTTCAGCAGTTCAGCCTCTGCTTGCCAGTTAAAACTTCGATCCGCTTTTTTCCAGGTAGCCCCCTGCATAGCATAGTCACCCCGACTAAAAAAACGAAATTGAAATTTATTGGAAATTTCTTCCTTTGAGCGAATAAAAACAGTCACCTGGTCAAAGTAAAAGGATTGCGGTTGTAAACTTTTTGACAACTCATCGCGCACCGAATTATTTTCTACAGCATAAATGGCGCCTAGTCGATATCCCTTTTTGCCTGGCAAAGGCGCACTCACATCAAAAGTGGGTCTAAAAAAATTTCCTTCGATGCCGGGCAATGAAAAATGAGTATATAGAAGCTGGTTGTTAAACTGCCAGTTATTGAATTGCTCTTGTTGTTTTAGTAAATGCTGCCAACCCTTGTATCGATCAGAACGCTGGTAGTGAGTACTGCGAAACTCCCAACCACCTTTTTGAGGATGCGTCCAAGTTATACCTCCTTTCAGGATATTCTCCGTAACCGGACTAGCCATGGCTGTCTGCAGGGGAAGACCCCAATCACGAGAGAACTCTACATCGCGTAGGCGTTCCAACGGATTAAATCGCTTACTCACGTGTTCTTGAGTAAGATTCATCAAAAACAACTTATGGCGACCCAGTTTCGATCCTAACTGTTGCCTCCAAGCCGTGCGCAAGGCCCACCCTCTATCATCACTCTTATCCAGGCTAGAAAAACGATTCAAATCTCTTTTGCTAGTAGCTACCTCTGTGGTAAAAAATGTTTTATTCGATGCTGCATAGGAAATGGTGGCCGTCACCAGCTGTTGTTGCTTGGGAGTTACTAATAATAAGACCGGTTCAAATCTACCTTGTTGGATGCCATTTATTGGAGCAACATATTGATATACTTTTCCATTAGCAACTGCGGGGTCTGGGATATAGTCTCCCTTACCAGCCCCCATGTCGGTAAAGGCCACGGTATAGCGGGGAATGTTAGAATTGGTACTGTACCTGTAAAAGCTATCGTTACCTGTAACTATTTTCTCATACAAGATTGAAGGCCTACCCGAGGTATCCAGTATAGCGTAAGCATAGTAGGCTTTTTGAATACTGTCTCCTATTCCGGCCAAAAAAGATTTCTGCGTAGCATCCAATTGCTGGTTTAAGGTAGCATTACGAGCATCCGTATTTTGAAAAGCAGATATTCTAAATTGCCACCGTTTCCCAAGGTCGACATGTTGAGTGAGGTAAAGATTACTATTCAAATAATTTCGCTCAGCATATTCAAACTCCACTTGCACCCTGCTATCCTTACTAATCATTCGCTTGGGTGTAAAGCGAATTTCTGCAGTATTATAATTGATAACATAATCCTGATCTTCTCCTCGTTGCAATAAAACACCGTCATAATAAACTCTCTCAGAGTTTGCCAAAATCACCAGGAAGAATTCATTAGCGGGTCCTTGTAAACGATAAGGTCCTTGATTTCCCTCTTTGGTGTTTAGTTGCTGTCGTACAAATTTTCCTTTGGCTATGGCACCACTGACGGTGGTAGAAGATCGCAGATTTTTATTGAGCTGCTGCTGAGTTTGAAAACTTGCTCCTTGCATTCTTTTATAGAAGCGAAGAAAATAATCCTTATCAGCCCGAAGATCAATATCACCTAACTGCAATTGCCAATTCTTTTTTTGAAACTGTAATAAAATTTGATCAAACTCTTGTAACTGCCGAGTAGTGCCATCTGGTTGTACAGGTAATTGTTGGTCTGCAATAGCCGCTGTAAATTGAACGCTATCTGGAAGCCAACCATTCAATTGTAAATTAAGGGTGGAGTTCACCACGGCGTCTTGCTTATTACCAAACCCTAACTGACGCCCTAAACTTCCCTGTGCCTGCAATCCAGAGAAATTCCAATTGTTTGTCGCATTTTTGTCTGAAGGGGTTGCAGAAGGAACATTGAACTTTTTACTTATGCTATCAAAACGTAATCCTTGAGCGGTTTTCAATAGCGAAGTGTTAAACACCCTATATTCAAGTTCTAACGTATCCGCCTTGGGGCGTTGACGCCAAATTAAAACACTTCGAAAAGGATCTAGTGTATATGTTGTAGGGGAAATTCCTTTAATAAACAAAGTGCCAGGAACAATGGGGAGATTGTCAATCATAAGTGAGTCCCCATGAACTGTTAACTTACGAAAACGAAGTGTTGGAGTATAGGATTGACTTATCTCCTTTTGAGCTACTAATGGAGATACAAAAAACAATAGGACCCAGAGGAGTCCGCAATAAATTTTGCGGTGTATGAGCAATTACATTACTTGTTATCGGAAAAACCTGCGCTCATGTACTCACGATTCAAACGGGCAATATTCTCAATAGAAATTCCCTTGGGACATACAGCCTCACAAGCACCCGTATTAGTACAAGCCCCAAATCCTTCTTTATCCATTTGAGCCACCATATTAAGTGCACGTTTCTTTCTCTCAGGACTTCCTTGAGGTAATAGTGCTAAGTGAGAAACTTTTGCCGCCACAAATAACATAGCAGAGGAGTTTTTGCAAGCCGCTACACAAGCGCCACAGCCAATACAGGCCGCGGCAGCAAAGGAAGCATCAGCGTTATCCTTCTCTACAGGCACTGCATTTGCATCTACGGCACTACCTGTATTTACAGAGATGTATCCACCCGCTTGAATAATGCGGTCAAAGGCACCACGATCTACCATTAAATCTTTGATTACCGGGAAAGAGTTGGCTCTCCAAGGCTCAATAACAATGGTGTCGCCATCTTTGTAAGCACGCATATGCAACTGACAAGTTGTATTTTGATGCCAAGGCCCATGGGGTCGCCCATTGATATACATGGAACACATACCACAAATCCCCTCCCGACAATCATGGTCGAAAGCAATAGGGTCTTTACCGCCTTTGATCAATTGTTCGTTCAGCACATCTATCATTTCGAGAAATGACATTTCAGAAGAAATATCCTTTACAGGGTAAGTTTCAAAATGTCCCGTATCATTGGAATTTTTTTGACGCCAGATCTTCAAGGTGAGGTTCATTGTATAGTGTTGCATAGAAAATTTCTTTATGGGTTTTCTCCTGAATTAATTATTTATAACTACGCTGAGAAGGTTTGGCCACGTCAAAAGACAATTGCTCTTTATGCAATTGCCAGTAACTATCTCCTTTAAATTCCCAAGCGGCTACATAGGCATAATCCTGATCGTTACGTTTGGCTTCTCCTTCTTCAGTCTGACTTTCTTCTCGGAAATGTCCTCCACAGCTCTCGTTTCTATCAAGGGCATCCTGACACATCAATTCTCCTAACTCAATAAAGTCAGCTACTCGACCTGCCTTATCTAATTCAGGATTCATCGAGTTTACTTCTCCAGGGATTCTAACATCAGACCAGAATTCTTTTTTCAACAGCCTTATCTCGTCAATAGCTTGCTTGAGTCCTTGTTCGCTGCGTGCCATACCACATTTTTCCCACATGATCTTGCCCAAGCGCTTATGGAAACTTTCCACCGTTTGCGTACCCTTGATATCCATCAACGCATTGATTCTATCTGCTGCTTGTTTTTCAGCTTTCACAAAGGCAGGATGATCCGTAGGGATTGCTTTGGTGGCAATCTCATCAGCCAAGT
>JBMSWW010000162.1:0-3827 GCA_049425065.1 Chitinophagaceae bacterium | reverse complement strand
ATCAAGTCATAGAAGGAGAACCCGAATTGGAATATGCAGCCCTAGAAGGCAAACTCCCCTTTATCGACTCCTCAAAAGACAAGCAAAATGCTTGCAGCTATGGACAACCAAGAGATAAGGTACTTACCACTAAACTTCAACGGCTATTTGCTCAGACTTTTGAACAAGGTATTCACGATCGCTGGAGCCGTCCTAGTGCCGAAGATTGGCTGGATTTGCTAGAGGAAGCAGCAGATGAAACTGCCTTATGTAAACATTGTCAAGGAACATCTTATTTATCTCAGCAAAGGCAAGCTAGTTTTACCTGCGATTGGTGTGGACAAGCGAATAAAAGACCGATTGAAATAGGCTTATATCCCCCTGATCCGTTAAATCAAGACTTAGAAGAGGAAGAGAAAAAAATTCTAAAGTGTTCCAGATCTCCACATCGTTTTGTTTTAGATCGTGAGCAAAAATATGTGCCTGTTAGGCTCATTAGTGAAGATAAGCAATCTACCGATTATGCTGCTCAGTACGGAACGGCTCGAACTCAGAATAATCAAGTGAGACATGGACTAAAAAATCTAACTCAACAAACATGGTACTGGAAAGGAGAACATTCTCCAAAAATGTCATGTAAGCATAACGAAACTCTTTGGTTATTTGATGAATTAATTATTCTCTTCCCTGATTCACAGATTAGAGCAAAAATTCATAAATCCTAACTAAACAACAAAAAATATGAAACTTCTAGATCTTCAATTCGGTGAGAATATTTCAGGTATCTTTCGGGTCGATCGAGTTACCCCAGATGAGACATGGCTCGATCAGATATGTCAGCTTCGTCCAAGTGATGGAGGAAAGATCGAACTCGATTTACCCAAGTTTCGTGAAAAGTTACCCCAGATTTTTATTATCCCCGAATCTGTGTCTGCCAGCCAATTAGTAGATAGTTTTAGCTCTGGTATGATTGTCATGGGTTGTGTGATGAGCATAGATAAAAAGTATATAGAAATTTGTTATTGTCAATTCACAAGTCCTACGGTCACTATCCCTAAATCACTACAAATTACTATTTCTGATGAGTTTATTGATCAGTATGTTGCTAGATATTCGAGGAAGACTAGTAATTTTAAGCAAGCAACAGAGTGGTTAAAGCATCAATTTTTACTGGATGGCTTTGGGTACTGGCTGGTAACTCAGGGTGCATCTAATCCTTCATCCGAAGGCGGATTTAGTGTTCTAGGTAAATCTTTTCGTCTTGATTTATCGAGAAAAACTGACGGTGAACTTTATCCTAAAAGATTAGTAAAGCTCAATAACAGAAATTCAAGTCCTGAGTTTATTTATTTAATTTCAGAACCCTTAGAGTTTACTGATAAAACGATCGCTAATATAGCTCAGTCTGCAATCATTAACGGTTTAACTAATGCACTTAAGTCTGAAAATAGTTGGATTAATAGTTGGCGAGCATACAATGACGAAGAGCAACGCATTATAGAGGAGCGCTTTTCTACACTTCCAGATCTGCACTATGATTCTTTTTCTTATGAGGATGAAGAACCCAAAATTCGTTTTAACTTGTCCCATAATGCCGTATTAAGCCAATGGCAGAAGAAAATCTCTCAAGAAGGTTTAACTATAAAAATCATTCCTGAAAAAGAGGTTAAAGAAATACAGTTTAGTTCTAAGGTAGATGGTATAGCTATAGAGTGCAATCCAAGAAGCTTACAGCTTATAGTTAACTGGACTAGTAACAATCGTCCCCTTGATAAAGGTTTTATAAGACCATCAACAGCACTAGAAAATAGTCGAATAAAAACACGTAATCGAGCCTTAGACAATTTAGAAAAACGTCAGGTTCAGCTTCCCACTTTATCTCTCATTTTAGAAGGAAAACCAATTCCTAAAGTTTTACCAAGAAGAGAAAAGAAAAACATTACCCAATCCGCTAAAAAATTGTTTGGTGGTACACCAACATCTGCACAGGAGAAAGCTTTAAAGATTGCGCTCACAACTCCAGATATTGCGTTGATTCAAGGGCCACCAGGAACCGGAAAAACAAAGGTCATTCAAGCTTTATTAACCTTACTTACAGAAGGACAGCGTAGTGAAGAAGTATTTGAAAGTATTTTAGTGACAAGTTTTCAGCATGAGGCAGTAGATAACGCGATCGCAGGAATGAAAGTATCTGGCTTACCAGTCGATCGTTTAGGGGGACAAAAGGGAGAAGACCGGGGACAGGCATTATTCGATGCGTGGAGTGAACAAGTGATTCAGGACGTACAGAAAAATATTCCTAGACCTCAGGTTCCACGACGGGTTTTAGTTGAACGATTAGAAGACTTAGTATCCCATTGGCGTAAAGCACCTTCGGGCAGAGACAGTACCCAGGCAGTTCTGGAACAGTTTCGAGATTTAACAGTAGATTTTCTGTGTCCGGAACGCCGCATTGAGCTTGAAAAACTACTTTTAGCTAGAACTCAGACTGTATCTTCAATGATTCTAAAACCGGTTATAGAAGATGAAGATGATCGGGTACGATTAGAAAAATTACTAGGTAAACAATGCCTCACCCAAGACACATTTCTTGAGAACGGTTCCAGACAAGCTCGAAGCCTAAAACGGTTCTTAGAACAATATATTGATGAACTCTCTGCTGATCAAATAGAAGCTGTCGATGTTGCTAGTGATTGGGATCCCGAAAAATCGACAAATCTAGAACCCTGGATATCCTTACAAGCAGCTTGCCAAGGCATAGTTGACCGACTACTCAAGGTTCCAGAACCCAATTTTCCTCAAGAACAGAACATTGTAGATCCAGAAGTTGAAAGGTGTTTATTGAGTATCCTTGCAGATCTTAAAAATATGCAGGTTTCTTCAGAAGAGAAAGTTTATGAAATATTAGAACTATTCGTTCGTTCCTTACAGGAGGAAAAGGATAAAGTCAGGGAAGAAATTAGACAATATGCTTCTATACGAGCGGTGAGTTGCGGTCAAGCAGATTCCGCAAGATTAGGGATGAAAGATACACAATCCTTTAGCCTTGTTATTGTTGATGAAGCAGCCAGAGCGAATCCGTTAGATCTTTTAATTCCAATGGTTAAAGGTCGGCGCATTATTCTCGTAGGGGATCACAAACAACTCCCACATGTTCTCGAAAGAGAAATTGAAAAAAGTTTAGCTAGTCAAGGTAGTGAAAAATTGGAGGAAGTCTATCGTAAGAGTTTATTTGAACGGTTATGGGAATCTCTCGAAAAACAATCTACAGTTGATAATATTCAGCGTACTGTTCGCTTAGTTGATCAATTCAGAATGCACCCTGTTATCGGAAAATTTGTCAGTGAGAGCTTTTATGCAGACTGTCTAAATTCCAGTTATGTTAAGGCTGAGGATCGTATCAATGTAACTAATTTATACGACAATAAACCCGTCGCATGGCTGGATGTTCCCATACAAGAAGGATCGGAAACAAGACGAGGAAGCTCTAGTTGGTCTAGGCAAGCTGAAGTCAAGCGAATTTTAAAGGAACTGAAGAAGGTCTTGCCAACCTTAAATGAACGGTATCCAGAAATAGATCCCAGTCAACCGCAGGGAATGATTGGCATCATCACTTTTTACTCCGGTCAGGAAGATGCTTTTCAGCAAGCTCTTGAAGATCCTCAAAATGGCATACCAGACAACCTCAGAAAGAGAGTGCGAGTGGGAACAGTAGATGCCTTCCAGGGGCGTGAGTATGACATTGTTTATTTATCTACAGTTCGGAGTAACCAGAATCAAGATATACAAAAAAGATTGGGCTTTACCGCCCTCCCCAATAGGCTCTGTGTAGCCTTCAGTCGAGCAAG
>JBMSWW010000161.1:0-3850 GCA_049425065.1 Chitinophagaceae bacterium | reverse complement strand
TCTTTTAAGATCTTAGATGGATATATACCAGATCAAAGACGAATTGCCTATGTTAGACCATCTGGAACTCAAAATCAATATCGTCTTCTTTTATCTAACACACTTTCACAGCAAAGTGGTAGCCGTATTTACCAATCTCTTAGTGATTATATCTACACAGCCGGTGGCGATTTATCGTTTGGTTTCAATGCGTTTGGACAAAAACAAACCTTGAAAACCGGATATATGATCCAGGTTAAAGATAGATTGTATGACGCTCAGCTTTTTGCTAATTTCCTTCCTCGTGATAATCCGACATTGACTTTATTACCTGCGGAAACTGTTTTTTCACCTGCTAATTTTGGAAATGGTCTCGATGATAAATTTGGTTTTGATGCAATCAAAGGAAAGACATTTCGTTACATGGCCAATACTATCTTGAATGCAGGCTTCATTCAATTTGACAATCAGCTAAGTGAAAAAATAAGATTAGTATGGGGTGTGAGGGCTGAGCACTTTGATCAGTTGGTTGGAAGTGTAAAAACTTGGGATCCCCGTCATTCCTACACAAAGGTGTTGGATTTTCTTCCTGGATTGAACACCACTTTGAAGGTAAATGCTAAAACAAATCTCAGACTTTCTGCATCGCAGACAGTAATCAGACCGGAATTGAGAGAGCTTTCTTTTTTGAATATTTATGATTTTGAATTGAATGCATCCGTGCAGGGTAATCCAAGTCTGCGCAGAACCAAGGTCACTAACTTAGACCTGCGATACGAATTGTATCCTAAGGCAGGTGAAGTGTTTACCGCAGGAGTTTTTTATAAAAATTTCAAGGATCCAATTGAACAACTCTTCAACGAAGGAATTGGGGGAGCTAGTACATTTAGTTTTCAAAATGCAAACTTAGCTACTGCTTATGGTGTTGAGATGGAATTACGTAAGAAACTTGATTTTTCTACTGCATTCAAAAATTTTACTTTTCAAGCAAATGCCTCCTACATAAAAAGTTCTGTTAAGGATGAAGGATTTAATATTGATCGATCGATGCAAGGTCAGTCTCCTTATTTGATCAATGTTGGTTTATTGTACGATTTAGAAAAAGCTGGAGTTAGTAGCACTTTATTATTCAACTTGATTGGAGAGCGCATTTACTTGGTAGGAGATTTGACATCAGGTGCTGGGTCACCAGATATCTGGGAAGCCCCTCGTCCACTTCTTGATTTTCAGTTGACAAAGAAAATAGCAAAAAAGAAAGCTGAAATAAGATTGAATATATCTGATATGTTAAATGCTACACAATACTTCTATCAAAACTCAGATAAAAATGTTCGCTTGCAGAAAGGTTCAGATGCATATCGTTTTACTCGTAAACCTGGAACTAACTATCAACTTTCTTTTCAATTTTCACTATAATTAAAAACACAAACACCTATATCATGAAAAAGTCGATTTTGTTTATTGCCGGTCTTTGTCTACTAGCCATTACTGGTTGTAGAAAGATTGAGTCAGATGGAGAAATTCAAGTTGTTGTTGTAAACGGTGGCGGAGGATCAACTCCAACAACCGGACAAACAATTACACTTCAGGGAAGAATTAGCGCAGATACAATTCTTCGTAAGCAGAATACTTATATTCTCAAGGGAATTGTTTACATGGTAAATAACAAAACAATGACTATCGAAGCAGGGACAGTAATTAAGGGTTCATTCAGTGGTTCAGATGTGGCCGCGCTCGTAATCACACGCGGATCTAAGATTGTTGCACAGGGGTCTTCAACTGCACCGATTGTATTTACTTCATTATCTCCAAACCCTCAGTCGGGTGACTGGGGTGGTATTGTTATCTGTGGAAAAGCAGCTATAAATACCTCCTTTAATGGAGTAACAGGACTTTATCAGTGTGAAGGTGGAATTGATAACGCGAATGGAGATGGTTTAGCTGGATCAGGCGATGCTATTGCTCCAACGCCTGTTAATGATGATAATTCAGGTGTTTTAAGTTTTGTTCGTATTGAATACGCTGGATATGCCTTCCAGCCTGACAAAGAGATCAATAGTTTAACAATGGCAGGAGTTGGTAGTGGTACTACTATAAATAATATCCAGATAACTTATGCTAAAGATGATGCCTATGAGTGGTTTGGTGGATCGGTTAATTGCAAAAACTTGATTGCCTATAAAACTCAGGATGACGACTTTGATACGGATAATGGATATAGCGGAAAAGTACAGTTTGGAATTATCTTCCGCGATTCAGTGATTGCGGATATCTCTAGATCAGAAGCATTTGAAAGCGATAATAACCCTAGTGGAACTACAGCATCTCCTCAAACTAGAGCTATTTTTAGTAACATTACTGCTATTGGGCCTCGTGCAACGTTGAGTAATATTGGAAATACGCTTTATCGTGGTGCCGCACATATTCGTCGTAACTCAGGGATCTCAATTTTCAATAGTATTTTAATTGGTTGGCCTAGAGGAATCGAAATAGACGGTACAACTGGTCGCTCAACAATTCTTAACGTGGAGGATAGTACATTACGATTGAGAAATATTACGTTGGCTGGAAATAATCCATTAGAGAATACATTCTTTGCCGGAGGAACTGGTGCTACAATTACTAATGCTGCTCAATTTGCAACTTGGTTCACAAGCCCTTTTTATAATAATGATATTCTTGCAAACTCTTCGGATGCTCGATTAATTCAGCCTTTTAACTACACTGCTTTTGATCCAACACCTTTTGGAGGATCAAATGGTAATCAAAAAATATTAACTGGTGGTGGATTTACTGATAATAAATTCACAGGTGATACATTCTTTGATAAGACTGTAACATTCCGTGGTGGAGTTGCTCCTGCAGGTGCTTTGTCTAGCTGGTGGAAAGGATGGACGGTTTGGAATTAAAAGTCTGTTATTCAATCACATAAGCATAGGGTCCAGTTAATAACTGGGCCCTTTTTTTATTTTTAAAACTTAACATTGGACTACTTTTTACACAAGTATACCTGCCTACATTTGTGTTCAACCCCGCTTGTATGGATAGTTTAATGGGCAATCAAATTACCGACTTGATTGTGAAAATTCGTAAAGTACGCACCGACGATAAATTAATTGAGGTGCTTAATTTATTTAAGGGTGCAGGCGATCAAAACGCAGAGGAGAGTACTTTTTCTTTATTAAAGGAATTACGAAATGAACTTAGCAAGATCGATCCTATCTCAGTTTCAGATTATATGGAGTGGACAATGATTCAGGCAGCACGAGTCCATATCCATCGAATTATGGAACATAAGAAGCTACTAGTTGCGTAGTAGTTGCAATTCTATTACAGGTTGGCAATGAAAATAGATGGTTCAGCGATTCAGAAATAGACTCGCTATAATCTTTTTGAATAATTTTTCCGTTGTGTAACCAATCAATTATTCGATCACTAGTTAGCTTACTGATCTTGCTTGTTGAAACTCCTAAATTTTCCAGAGCTATTGCGTTACATTTTTGCTCATATTGACCTTCTATAGGCACTGCCAGAATTTTCTTGCCCATTTGAATAGCTTCCGCTGGTGTTTCAAATCCGGCACCACATATAATACCCTTACAAGTGATAAGGCTTTTATTGAATTGCTCCTGATCAATGGGCGAAAAAAATAAATTCCTAAACCTATATGAATATTTCACTTCTTTCGTAAAAATTTCAAATTTTTGACCATGTACTTTACTTAATAAATCTTCAATTTTTCTTTGATTAAGTGCTGGCAAGTACACTGTGATATGCCCGGCATCAGAGGGAGTAGCAACTAGAAATTGCTCTTTAATTACCGCGCCAAAAATTGAGGGATTATATTTTTCAAAATGAAGTCCAATGTGAT
>JBMSWW010000160.1:0-3865 GCA_049425065.1 Chitinophagaceae bacterium | reverse complement strand
TCTCTGGGTCCAAAAAGGGTACAAGGCGATTTTCAGGTTCCTGAGGGTTTTTATTATATCAATGAATTCAATCCCAACAGTAATTACTATTTGTCTCTGGGCTTAAATTATCCGAATGCCAGTGATAAAATTTTGAGTGATGCCATCAAGCCCGGTGGAGAAATTTATATCCATGGCAGTTGTGTAACCGTGGGGTGTATCCCCATCACTGATCAGCAAATTGATGAGTTGTATGTATTGGCCACGGTGGCTCGTGACCAGGGACAGGACTATATACCAGTTCATATTTTCCCTTGCCGATTTGATGTTCCCAAGAGTGTAGACTATCTCAGTAATTTAACAAAAGACGATCCTGCCTTACGTTCTTTTTCTGAAAAGTTAGAGCAGGCTTTTACTTTTTTTCAACTAACTAAGCGTATGCCTGTGGTGATGATTACTGAAGACGGGGGATATCATATTAATGAAGGAATCAATGTAGCACCCTCTAGTAAGTCAGAAAAAGAAGTAAAGATTTTACAACGCGAAAAACCTGATATCCCTAAGCCATCCTCAAAGAGAATTCGTACCATTGCACGCGTAGTAGATTATGTACATCAATGGCCACAATATCCCGGAGGCCCTCAGGCTTTTAATGTTTTTTTAGACAACACGGGCCATGATCTTTCGACTTTTCTTCCTTCTGGAATAAAGAAAGCCTATTTGCAAGTTGAGTTTGTAGTAGACAGAGATGGAGTGCCGGTGAACTTTAAAGTGACCAAGGGGCTTCCAGGAGCATCAAACTTGTCTGAGAAATTAATTCAAGCCTTGGAAAGAATGGACAATTGGACGCCAGCCTTGTTGAATAAAATTCCGGTGGCCAAGAAAATGCAGCAAACAATAACTATACATCCTCGTTAAGCATGGTAAAGGCAATTATTGAGGTAAAAGACCTTGTCAAAACATATGGATCTAATCCCGCGGTACAGGGAATTAGTTTTTCGGTGTTAGAGGGGGAGGTGTTTGGATTGTTAGGACCCAATGGTGCTGGAAAATCAACCACCCTGGAGATTATTGAAACGCTTCGTCCTAAAACCTCAGGCACCGTGATGGTGGATGGTATTTCTTTGGACAAAGACCCTTCGGCAATAAAAAAAATCATTGGCGTGCAATTACAGCAAAGTGGATTTTTCCCGGGGCTGAATCTGCTACAATTAATTGATCTATTTGCGGGGTTATATAATACGAATGTGGATGGTATGCAGCTGCTTCAAAAAGTAAATCTGCAAGATAAAGCCACAGCAAAAGTGAAAGAGTTAAGTGGCGGCCAAAAACAACGATTCTCTATTGCTACTACCTTAATTCATCAACCCCGAGTCATTTTTTTAGACGAACCTACTACAGGTCTCGATCCACAAGCAAGAAGAAGTCTTTGGGGATTGATTAAAGAAATAAAAAAAGAAGGAACTACGGTGGTACTTACCACGCATTATATGGATGAGGCTGAATACCTATGTGATCGCATCGCGGTTATTGATAAAGGAAAGATTATAGCGTTAGATACGCCAGATCATTTGATTGACCAGTTAATTGCTTCTGGTTTTGAACGAAAAAAAGAAATGAAAGCGGCTAACTTAGAGGACGTTTTTATTCAGTTGACGGGCCATTCACTTCGAGAAAATTAATTATGAATACTCAAGATAAACTTCGACAATTTATGCAGGAGAAACTTCAACAACAGAAAACAGAAGGTGCTGCTTTTATGGCCGAGAACCTATTAAAGGATGGAATAAAGGAGCTAGAAGGGGGTATACAGTATTTGGTGATCAAAGAGGGGGAAGGTAAAAAACCTTTGCTGCAACAATCTGTAAAAGCTCATTACAAGGGATCTCTATTAAATGGAAAAGAGTTTGATAATTCCTTCAAGCGTGGACAACCATTCACCGCTCCCTTAACTGCTTTAATCAAAGGATGGCAAGTAGCCCTCACACAAATGAACGAGGGGAGTCATTGGCGTATATGGATACCTTCAGACCTTGCTTACGGAGATAGAGGTGCGGGTGGAGATATTCCTGGAGGAGCTACCTTGGTCTTTGAAGTAGAGCTGCTTCAAGTACTCTAATTTTATTGAATAAGTTCAGGTTTCACTTCTGCTGCAATGAAAATACTTCCGCAGATGAGTACTACGTCTTGGGAGTTTGCCTCCGAACGAGCTTGCTTCACGGCTTCATTCACTTCAACATAGTATTTTCCCTGTAAACCCAGTGGTTTTGCTTTTTCAGCTAGTTCATGGGCCGGAAGGGCCCGGGGAAGATGTGCGTTGGTAAAATAATAGGTAGCGTTTTTGGGTAATAGGTTTAAAAGCTTATCTACTGCTTTGTCCTTTACCATCCCCGTTACAATATGCACCTTTTTGTAGGAAAGTGTTTTTAGCTGTCTCAAAACCTGTAATATCCCGTCTTCATTATGCGCTACATCCAAAATAGTCAAAGGCGAGGTGGCGAGGATATCCCAGCGTCCTCGGAAACCTGTCATTGTTTTTGTAGCAGAGAGACCATTTTTTAAATGAGCCTCTTCTATTTTCCAACCGAGCTTGTTAAGTTGTGCTACTGATGCTAACACCGTTAAGAGATTTTCTTGCTGGTAAATGCCAGTTAAATCCAGTGAATATTTAAAAAGTCTATTGTTATTGCTCACCTCAATTTGAAATTGATCGTTTCTCCAACTAACATTTTCAATGTGCCAATTATCGCTTGCAAAACTGATCGGAGACTGTTGTTCATGGGCCTGCTTTTCAAAAACAGGTCTTGTTTCCTTTTGCTTTTGTCCAATTACTACAGGAATACCCGGTTTGATAATTCCCGCTTTTTCACTGGCAATTTTTTCAATACTATCTCCTAAAAATTGCATATGATCCCAACCAATATTAGTGATAACAGATAGTTCAGGAGTAATGATATTAGTGCTGTCCAGCCTACCTCCAAGACCCGTTTCAATGACGGCTATGTCTACTTTTTCTTGACGGAAGTAATCAAAGGCCATAGCCACAGTTACTTCAAAAAAACTGGCATCCAGGGTGGCTAAGAAAGGTTGAATTTGCTGAGTAAAGGACACCACTTTTTCAGGAGGGATCATGTTCCCGTCAATGCGAATCCTTTCCCGAAAATCATATAAATGCGGTGAGGTGTAAAGGCCTGTTTTATATCCAGCGGCTTGAAGCACTGCCGCAAGCATATGACTTACAGAACCTTTGCCATTAGTACCGGCAATATGTATTGTTTTGAAACTATAGTGAGGATTCCCTATAAAATCACAAAGGGCTAGGGTATTGGTCAGATCTTTTCGATAGGCAGCTTCTCCCACGCGAGAGAATAGGGGAAGACGACTAAATAAAAAATCTACTGTTTCCTGGTAATTCATCGCCCGCAAAAGTAGCAATGAGTTTTATCAATTAACTCTAAAATTGAACTGGACGGTTACCATAGACTCATGGTCTGCCGCATCAAAACGCATGCGCTCCAGATACTTACTAATGGCCTGTTTGTAAGCGGTACCCGTTGCCGAGGATCCTTTTGCCAAACTGATCAATTTGCCTGAGCCATTGGGCGCCACCAAAATATTGGCATAAACGGTGGCTTTATTCAGATCTCCTTCAAAGGAATAGGTTTTTACGATCTTTCGATCACCTCTTGTAACTCGAGGCCCGGTGCCAGTTCCCGTTCCGCTACCTAATCCCCCTCCTATACCCGTGCGCGATCCTCCTCCGGCTCCTCCTCCTTGTCCGGCGCCCCAGCCAGTTGCTAGTCGCAGGGGTAGGGGAGGGGGATTAGGTAGAGGAACGGGAACTGGCACCGGGCCTCGAGTTACAAGAGGTGATCGAAAGAACGTA
>JBMSWW010000159.1:0-3922 GCA_049425065.1 Chitinophagaceae bacterium | reverse complement strand
ACGAAAGCCATTTCACAGTCAATCTGCGTGAATTCGGGTTGACGATCGGCCCGAAGATCTTCGTCACGAAAACATTTTACAATCTGATAGTAGCGGTCGTAGCCACTTACCATTAAAAGTTGTTTAAATGTTTGCGGAGATTGCGGGAGTGCATAAAATTGTCCAGGATTCATGCGGGAGGGAACCACAAAATCACGAGCCCCCTCGGGCGTAGACTTAATTAAAAAAGGGGTTTCAATATCCATAAAATCCTGCTGGTGCAAGTAATTGCGAGCAGCTCTGTTTACAGCATAGCGCAATTCCAAGTTTCGACGCACTAGACTGCGGCGAAGATCCAGGAATCGATATTTCATGCGAAGGTCATCTCCGCCATCTGTATCATCTTGAATGGTAAAAGGGGGAACTGCTGATTTATTCAGGATACTGAAATCTTGCACGTCTATTTCAATATCACCAGTGGGAAGTTGAGAATTTTTATTACTTCGTTCAGTAACAGTTCCTTTTACCTGCAGGACAAATTCACGCCCTATTGGAGTGGCATCTAACTGCGAGTTGATGGTTTCGCCAAATAGTAATTGCGTAATGCCATAACGGTCTCTTAGGTCTACAAAGGTGATAGCTCCGTATTTGCGTATAGTTTGTACCCAGCCAGCTAGGGTTACGGATTCTCCTTTATTTTTAATTCGTAGCTCTCCGGAGGTATGAGTTCTGTACATTTTATCAATTTAATCCCTTTCTATAGGGGAGTTAATCAGTCGAATTTTAATTCACGGGGACGTTGAATAAGATAATAGTGTAACAATATGATTGAACCTATGCTAAAGGGAATCATAGAAAGTTGCTTCCCTTGAATCAGATTAAAAAAGAGTTCTTCATCTCTTCCTAAAAATTCCATTATCATCCATGTTGAATTGGCAATAATCCATAAAGCGACTGCTAAGTTATGGGCCAGCTCGGAGCGAATATTTCGAGTTCGCCAAGAAATAAAAAATGCAACTAGAAGAGTTGGGAAAATCATGGCGATAGCAAGAGACTTCCAGGTCATACACCAACTAAGATCTTTAATAATCCAGAAAACTATATGCAGATTCTCCATCTTGCGGAAGCGGGCTGGAATAGAATACAAATTTTCCGTTGAGTTTTCCATGAAATTCTATTGGGCTGAAAGGTAAGAAAAAGGGGTTAAAATTTTTTAATCATCGCACAATCTGCTTCCTCGAAAATGGACTCGTCGTATAAAAGTTTTCGGGCCAATTGGTAGGCAAAAAACGGAGCCAAGGTACATCCCTTGGTCCCCATCCCATTTAGTATTCCCACTTGCGGCCAATCAGGATCCATTCCTACTAAGGGCCTTCTTTCTTTGGTACCCGTGCGAATAGAACAACGATGTTCTACTAGTTCAACAGGAACCCGAAGCCAGTTTTCTAATTCACGCATTGTTTCGATTCGATAATCTTCACTGGGGTTTTCATGAGGATATTCCCATTGTGTACTCGATCCTGCCCACCAAAGTCCAGGTTCGTTTAGAGGAAGCAAGGTGAGTTTGTGCTTGTATACCTTTGTGTCCGGTAGATCTTTTAGGTGAATAATCAAGGATTCTCCCTTGGTTAAAGCAAAAGGAAAGTGAGCAAAATAGGGTAGCGACAGACTGCTTCTGCTATCACAGAAAATGATTTTTTCAAATTGAATGTCTTTGTACTTTGAATGCTTTTCATGCAACTTCAGTGAGGCATGTTCGAAGATCTCTTCCCTTAGTTTACCCTGTTGCAATAAATAATTTCTCCAGGAAGGGAGTAAGGTCTCCAGTTGTGCCAGATAGACGGGCTTGATTACGCCATAGGGATTGCCTAATGAAAAGAAGGGAGACCAATTGCCATCTTCCTCATGAATTTCCAGATGCTCTGGGGCATGAGGGACTCTTTTTTCAAACTGATCTTTCGCTTCTTCATTGGCGAAAAACTGGATAATGTTTTTGTGGGCAATGGCTTCAATACCCAGTAATTGTCCCATTTCTTGATAATGTTTCCAAGCAAATGGAAACAATTCATCCGCAAGCCACGTTTTTACTTTATGTCTTCCCGTGATAGGATTTAATAAACCACCGGCTTGTCGGCTCGGCGCCAGGGGAGAGCCATCGTCGATTACCAGATAACTGCGATTCTCTACTTCCAGAAAGTAACTTAGCCAGGTACCACTGAGCCCTTGTCCTATGATCAGGAATTCAGTTTGCATGAACTCAATTTTATTCGATGGTAATCCTCTGGTAAGAAGAACGTGCGCCATACGATGTAGCACCGTTCAGGAAGAGTTGCGTAGGAGGTTGGTTGTAAACGCCGGGATAAGTGCCAACCGCATGATAGCGTAACGTGTATTTGCCTGGAGAGAGTTGGGTAAATTTTACGGTACGGCTTCGAAAAGTCTTGCTCTCTAAAAAATACTTGTTTAGGGTTCCGTTGATTTGGATGGCTCCCTTTTCAGGTACCAAACCCGCGGCCCATTCGTCTACCAGTAATAGGTTGTCTATTTTTTTTGACAGCTCGAAGCTGATTTCAATCAATACTTTTTGTCCTCGCTGAATGGCATCACTCGCATAGATTTTCTTTTCAATGGCTACAAAGGGCTGGGCGAATATGGGAGTATTGACGGAATCTTCATAAGGCCACGATAAAATGGGCAAGATTCCTTGAGCAATCATTGAATCTTGGGAAGATTCAATAGCTAATTTCCAATTCAGGAGTTGATTGTAAAAAAAAGGAACTTCTATAGGAAACAAAAGAAGATACAGACTATTGGCATCTACTGTGAAATACTGATTTGCTATGCTATTCATAAACCAGCCGTCAACTGATTGTTTAGCGTCTCCATCTTGCAAGCTGAAAGAAGCAGTGCCTGTCCAGTCAACTTGCTGTTTATTGTGAAGCGTGAAATTCAATAAAGGACGATCCCCTTCTCGTAAAAAAGGCGCGAAGGAATTATGAAAGGTATGCTCTTTTGTTGTTTGCGCCAATAACAATGCGGTAGGCAACACAAAAGACAACAGTAAGAAGGTCTTAAAATTGTTCACTTATTTTTTTAGCACTTCTGCCATCTTGAACCCAATATCAGCAGGGCTGCTTACCACATGGATACCGCATTCGCTCATGATCTTCATCTTCGCAGCTGCTGTATCATCTGCACCGCCTACAATAGCTCCAGCGTGACCCATGCGACGGCCGGGAGGCGCTGTTTGTCCGGCAATAAATCCAACCACTGGTTTTTTGTTGCCGTTCTCTTTGATCCAATGTGCAGCTTCTGCTTCCATGCCACCACCAATTTCACCGATCATTACAATGGCTTCTGTTTCTGGATCATTCATGAATAATTCTACAGCTTCGCGAGTGGTAGTGCCGATGATGGGGTCCCCTCCGATTCCTACAGCGGTAGAAATACCCAAACCTGCTTTGGCTACCTGATCAGCAGCTTCGTAAGTGAGGGTTCCGGATTTAGATACGATACCCACTTTCCCTTTTTTGAATACGAAACCTGGCATGATACCTACTTTACATTCACCAGCGGTTATTACACCTGGACAGTTAGGTCCTACCAAACGAGTATTTTTTCCTTGCATATAATTTTTAACGCGTACCATGTCTTGCACAGGAATACCTTCTGTGATACATACTACTAATTCAATACCCGCTTCTGCAGCTTCCATTACAGCGTCAGCCGCAAATGCCGGGGGAACAAAGATGATACTTACGTTAGCACCCATTGCTTTTACACCTTCCGCTACTGTATTGAAAACGGGGCGATCTAGGTGCTGGGTGCCTCCTTTTCCGGGAGTAACACCACCCACTACTTTGGTGCCATATTCAATCATTTGAGTAGCATGGAAAGTTCCTTCTGTTCCTGTAAATCCTTGTACCAGGATCTTGGAATTTTT
>JBMSWW010000158.1:0-3955 GCA_049425065.1 Chitinophagaceae bacterium | reverse complement strand
TGGGCCGAATCAACAACTTTGGCAATTGTTCAGGTTTGAGGTTCACCGTGATTTTGCTCTTATTCATAGAGTATTCCACAATAGACCAATCGCAATAAGCTATTTGGATCAAGTTATCCCTACCTTTAACAATCCATCAGATGTGATAAGTCTTGAAGCATGGAGATGTTTGATCCAAAAAGAACAGGCCTATTTGGATTCACTTATACCTTACTGGCAAATCAGTTTGGATACTTGTCTTGTTGGACTTGAACAAGCTTTAAATAACGACAGCATCAGCACCGAGTGGATGCCAGATTGGAGAAATAGGTACAACGGAGGCGATTATAATGACCAATTTTACCAAAAAACCAATGGAATTGGCGATGAATCTAAACTGACTGACTTGAAATTGAAAGTCTCACCCAATCCAACAACCGGAATTTGCCTAGTGGAGAGTGATGAAGTGATTACTCTATGCAGTGTATTCAACAGTTCAGGTATACTGATTATGGAATTGGAACCGCGAAAAACTGCCTTTGAATTGGATTTAGGATTCAATCCTCAAGGCATTTACTTCTTGCAGCTGTATTCCAAAAGTGGGGTACAAAGTAGTAAGATTATCGTCCACCAAGACTAAGGGTACTGCTCCAAAGTATCGTGTTTGAATGCAACAATCACGATGAAAATAACTACCTTAGCAAAAGGGTGCAGATTTGCGCAATATCGGAGAAGCCTTCTGCCGGCAATTATTGTAGGCTAAATCGTAACCCCACTGAGAAGCGCTCAGTCCTAAAATGCTGATTATCAAGAAATTGGAGCGTTAGGTTCTTTTTCCCCTCTCTCTGGCTATTAGAGTAGTTTACGTGAAAATGAAGGTTAATCAACTAAACGGGAGTATCCTAGCCATATCTTCGTCACGATTCTAAGTTCTTTATCAAATAGCATCAGCCCTTTTTAATTCTTTATCCTCTTGTTTATGTTCATCAATCTGATCTTCGATATCAACATATTTCCCATAAACAATATTCTCGAGTCTAATCTTACACCCGTCCACAAAACCTCTAACGTTAGCAAATGATCCGAAGGTTACAAATGAAGATAACGCAACCACTATGAGTGCTGCTTCATTCCAATTCAGAATTTCCCCCAAAGTTTTGATCTTAAAGAAACGATATAAGGCCACATCATAAACGACAAAGATTCCCACAAGCCCAATACGTACAAAGAAATACGCTAGTTTAAATCTTCTTCGTAGTTTGTCTGCTAGATTCCTTTTTTGCTGAATAAGACTTAACAGTTTTCGATGTCTGGCTCTAGTTTTTTCCTTATCGTCATTAAGTTCTTTACGTTTCGCGCCATCATGACTTGTAACATTAAGCCTTCCAAGTGAGGCAATATAGACTACAATAGCAACAATCAATACTATGACAACTATGATCCAAATCCATTTCTATTCCTTTCTCGTCAGTTCATTTGTGCTCATCATTTGATTACTGTATTGAAATTGGAGGGCAAAATTATCCGTTTACCACAAAATCAATTCAAGATTGCTCACGAAAAACTCACATTAGAGTCATTTGAAATTGCCCTGTCCCACGAAAACTCACCGAAAAACAGCCGACTTGTAACTAAAAAAGTCTAAGAATGACGGAAAACCAACCGATAACAAACTACGTTTTAGTTTTTAGTCGCACAATTCACTAAAAAAACATATAAAAGCGCGACTAGGAGCTAAACCTAGGGAAAACTAATTAAAGCAATTCCATTTTGGACTGAATTCGCTCCAATACCTCGGTGAATTCAGGTTGACCAGCATAGTACAGGTTAGAAGAAGACTTGTACCTTTCAATGAAGGATTTAAGAAGTTCTTCATCTTCCAGCAATAGAGCCGGGTGCTCTGATAATTCGAATTCTTTGTCTTTGCCTCTGAATCTTGCCGTTTTATGCTTGGTGTACTCTTCGGATCCGATAAAATCCAAAACGTTATCCATTCCAAGTAAGCAATAAACATCATAGTACTGCCTCATAAAATTAACCTGGGGTGCTTCTCCCTGTTCTCTGCGCTCAAGTTCTTTTCTGTGTTTATTGACGATTGTTTGCAGCTTTTCAACAAAAGTATAGGCCGGTGAGTAACACTTAACCTCATAAGCTATATTGTCTATATAGGTTTTGAACTGATCATTCTCTTGCAGATGTTCAACGATCCAAGATGATATAGTGACATGCGTGTTTGGTGTAACGGTGTCGTAACCCGCTTCGAGAAGGATGCCTTCCTTTACTCCATCAAGTTTCCCTCCTAGCTCTTTATAACCTAATCTTATGCCACCACTTCTGTATTTTTGGGTATCATCGAATTCATGATCCCGATCTACCTTAATTATTCCGTCAATTGAAATTTTACCTGCTAATACATCGTAAAATTCCTTCCGGGCTGCCTTTACTTCATCCTTATCTTCTTTGCCTTCTACCAGTAGACCAAAAGTTGTTTTTATGTGAATATCAATATCCTCAGAGAATCGACTAATGATCTTATAGCCTTTCGATAAAGATGTACCCCCTTTTAATTCAAAGTCAATTCCTTGCTTTGAAAGTCCATATAGGGTATGCATTATCCAATAGTCTTTTTCAACGAGAACCGGATGCACTCCGCGTTTTTCTGAAACAATTCGTATCAATGCTTCAAATTCAGGATCATTATGTATGTAATCAGGCATATGCTCTTGAATCCGTTTTTGCCAGTTGTTTCACTTTGGTGTTAGCCAGACGTTTCCCATACTTGTCCGCAGCACGTTGGAGCTTATTTAGATCCAGATCTTGTGATTTATTCTGAAAGCCTTTTAAAACTGCACTGTTATCCTCTGCCAACTTATTAAGGTTGTTCAACACATCAACCATCAAAAACTCCTTTGATAATTTTCTTGGGAAATCAGATTTGAGAAAGAATCTATAATTCTGACCAGCCAACTTGAACTTTCCGTTTCTCTTATGATTGTATACCCAGTACTCATTATACAATTGGGTAGATCCCAAGCCCAGTCCATTATAATCATTTGGAGAGAACAAAAGGAAATTATTGTCCTTCAAAAAAGCTTTAACGACTTTATCTTCTTCAGGTGGCACCTCGCCAAACTTGGATAGCTTTGGCTTATAGTATAGGCCATGGCTCAGTTTTCGCAATGTACCATCTTTAACAAGAGATTGAAGATGTCTGTCAACGGCATTGGAGTACCTCTCCAGATCCACTCGACGATACACTTCACCTTGTCTTAATGCCTTCTTTAATTGCTTTAACGCATTGCTCATAGCACAAAGATACTAAATTTAAACCATTTTGCATGATATTTTATGAATATTTCATGCAATTTAAGTGGCCATAATGCCACAAAATTCTAATGACAATTACTCAAATACCTAAGAGAGCATGTTGTTATCATCAAACAATACGGAGTATATAATCGGAAAAAAGCAAGCCTGAAAACCCCTATCCACACACAAAACCTAACCCTCCTTTTCTTATCCAATATCACCATCCAAAACCAACCATTTCACAAAAAGAATTACCTTCGTTTTACCGTTCTTTGTTGTTGCTTATTTGTTGCAAGCAAAAAGGCCATTTTAGACACTTGTTGCTTTTTTGTTGCGCGTGTTTAGAGCCTAAACGACAGATAATAAGCGTGTTGCGGACTCGGCTGAAGCAGTCGGGACGTGTATCGGGAAGTAAACCCCTTAGTTTCTTTGCTCCCTTTGGGCCACCAAGTCAGCGACGATTTTGGCGCTTTGTAGGCAGAGGGGTATCCCGCCGCCGGGATGAACGCTTCCACCACAAAAGTATAGACCCTTAAAATCGCTGCTGTAGTTTTTGTGCCGCAAGAACGCCGCAAAACGGTTGTTGCTGGCGTTGCCGTATAAGGCACCGGCGTACGATGAAGTGCGCTTTTCCAAGGTTTCGGGGTCCAGATAGGACTCGCATTCG
>JBMSWW010000157.1:0-4014 GCA_049425065.1 Chitinophagaceae bacterium | reverse complement strand
ATGTGGGTGTTGATTTGGATTTAGACCTAGAGGGTTATGAATACAAAATGATCCGGGGGCAAGATTTTTATAACTATTGTCATGTTGAGTTGCAGGCAAGTGGCCAAGTTGATTTTTTTCAGGCTACTGTTTTAGATTCTTTGTTTGATTCGGTGCAGTTGCGATTAGTATTGAAAGAGTTTTCTGACCCGGTTTTGATTTCTACTGAGTTGGTATTTAATTCTATTGCACCAGATCTTTCTGCGTTGGGTTCTCAAAAGAAGGGGTTCATTAATGTCCTACAGCATTTTAAGGGAATAACGATTGAATCTGCTGAATTGAACTTTGATACCTCTCGTGCGACGCTAATGGATTTTTGTACGCCTCAAACACACGGCACTAGTTTTTTTTATGTGATGCCATTAGAAAAACATAGGGCCTTAGTGGAGTATACGCTGTTTACGCCTTCGCTATTGACGCCTGAGGAGTATGACCTTGGGTTAAAAAAATACATGGGTGAACAACTCGGCGTGTCAAACTACCAGGTTGTGGAAGAAGAGTTTGGCGTCATTCCCATGACCAATTACCCTTTTAAATTCTATGACCGAGGGCTCTTTAATATTGGCACCGCAGGGGGCCAAACCAAAGGGTCCAGCGGGTATACTTTCCGCTTTATCCAAAAACGCTCCGATCAGATCGCACGAATTCTTTGTAGTGAATCTAAGGGTCCAGATGTAGTAAAAAAACTACAAGCCCTGTCCAAAACACCAGCCCGTTTCCATTTTTACGATAATGTGCTACTAAATGTCCTTTGGCACCATTACCATCCCGGTGATCAGGTGTTCACTCGTTTATTCCAACGCAATAAAGCCTCCCAGGTATTTCGCTTTTTGGATAATGAAAGCACACTACCCGAAGAGATTCGGATTATTTCTAGTTTGCCGACCGGGCCGTTTTTAAAAGCGGCTTTGAAATAGAGTAGGCTAGGTAGCTGGTTTTTCTTTTTTCCTTAATAATATTCGGATTGGCCTGATAAAAAAATAAAGCCAACCCAAAAGGAGCGGGAGTTTAATTACCGCTTTATCTACTGGTTGTGGTTGAATGACGTTAGTCCAGTATTTTAAAAGAAATCGGACCCTATCTTTTCTGTCTTTGATGAATCGTGCTCGATTTGCCGAGGTGCGAATGTAGTGTTGTAATAGGCTCACTATCTTATGTCGCTTGTATTTACCTACTGTGGAGCTTAGATTATATGATACGATTGATTGAGCAATCATCTTGTCTTTTTGTGCGCAAGTCCCCAATTCTTTTGCATCCACTCCAAATAGTAATTCAATGACTATTCCAATTGATACAGTATTATAGTGGTGATTCAGTGACTGTAGATGTATTGAGAGTTGATTCGCATTTCCGCTTTTTCTTATTGTGATGATTGCTTGACATAGGTCTATAAGCGTTTTGAGATATTCGATGCCATCGTGAACCATGTGATGTAGTAATGTTGCTCTTAGTTGTTCTTGTTGGCTCAATATTTTTTCACCCGCTTGTTGGTTACCTAGTTGAAAAGAATTGAGTGATAACGGCACTTCGTAGTTAGGATGGGTGATCATCCAATGTAGCTCTATGTGCCAATTGTATTGTTCTGTTTTTTTATCAAAACAGAGGTCTTTGTTTTCGATAAAATAGGATTCCTTGCCAGTAGGGGGCAATTGAAAATAAGACACAGCAAAGCCGTCCTCTTCAAATAACTGAATAGTGTTTGTCACCTTTTCTTTATCAATGATCAGGTCAATATCACTCGACTCCCGCATGGAAATATCTCCATAAAATTGGTTGGAAAAAGCTACGCCCTTGTAAGGAATAACGACTATGTCATTCGCTTTAAGTTGGTTTACGATGCGTTGGGTTTCCTGGGCTATAGCAAAGTTGTGTAAGGTGATGGCGTGCAGTTCGTTTTTTAACTGTTCTTTAGTGGGAGCCGGGATGTTAGTTTCAAGTAATACTCTGTAAACAATAGGTCTGATTCGGTGTAGCCGGCTAAGTAATACTACTCTTGAATGGGCTTCAGGTGCAGTACTTAAAAGTTGATTTAAGTCATGAATACTTGCCGTTCCAAAATGAACCCGACAAGCCTGTATCACAATAGCCATAGCTATGCCATATTGATCTGCAATTGCTGAGATATGCATGGCGTTAGTTTTGGATTCAGGGTTCATTGCGCTAAAATTAGTCAATTGAATTATCTTTAGCACTATGTCTGCTTTACGATATCAACGCATCGATACTAATTTGCTGGTTAGTCAACTAGCTGGAGAAACTGTTTTGATGAATACAGTCACCGGTGATTATTTTGGAATCAATGCAGTGGGTACTAAAATCTGGAATTTATTGACAGCGCCAGCTACGATTACTTCTTTGGTTGAATCGCTTGTGGCCAGCTATGATATTTCCCCGGACCAATGTGAAAACGAAGTCAATGTATTTTTAAAAAATCTTGAAAGCCGAAAATTAGTTGTAATTGTATAGGCGACTTCTTACTCTAGTTGATTTTTTAGAAGCAGTCTTTGTTTCTGCAATCGTTCGTTTTGCGTTAAGTTATTTGCCAGCTTCATTTCGTCTGCGTTGGATGGGAAAATCAATTCCGTCTGATTCTGTCATGCTGACTTCAATTTCTGAAAATGATATTTCAATGGAGTGCCGAGAAAAATTAATACGCGTTAAAACGGCAGTTGCGCGGTGTAATCGTTACGCGCCTTGGAATACTGAATGTCTAACGCAAGCACTAACTGCAAAACAAATGCTTAAGCGAAAAAAAGTAAACTCTATTTTAATCATTGGGTTTAAAAAAGACACCGAAGGTGAAATTGGCGGACATGCTTGGTTAAAAGTTGGTCCTTTTTTTATTACTGGCTATAGGCCCGATTTAAACGGGCATGTGATTAATGGCCAATTTGGTCCTCAATAAGACTTTTTATTTGCCCTAGAGTATTGATAGAACTAGGTCTTGTAATCTGATAGACGGCCGCTTTTTCAATCAATTTATTTATCAACGTAAAGGCTAGCTCATTTTTCACAGGAGTATTTAGCTGTGCTGTTCGATACAGCTGAAGATGTACCGCATTAAATGCTTCAAATCCATTCAACGATTTTAGTATTGGCTCATGAATGGTCTCGTCTTTTTGTAATTGGAATAGTGCATGTATCGGCTGAGGCGCTGTACTAAATTCTTCCTGAATGCTCAGTCGATATTTTGAAATGTGTTCACGTAGTTTTTGTTCATCGGAAACACTTGCCATTCCTAGCTTTTCAAAACTATCATCCCATAATTTTAAAACAGGATAAGAGGCAAAGGCTTTGATTATTGCATTTTCTGTCTCTTCTAACACTAATACATCATCTGCAAATACTTTATATCTGTGTTGACGTAAATACTGTAATGTGGTAGACTTGCCAGCACCGGACTCCCCACAAATAACAATTAATCCTTTATCTGTGTGAATTGCTCCAGCATGAAGTAATACTTTATTACGCTGGTGTAAAATAGCCGCAAGTCCATTTGTTAAAAGAAAGAGACGCAGAGATTTCTCGTCTGATTTGTCTTTGATGTCTAAAGTGATTTCCTTTCCTTCTCTTGCGTAGTATCTGCAATTGGGTAAGTCGAGTAAAAACTCAGAAGAGCTGATTTGTATTTTTCCTTTATCTATTAAGTCCGGGCTAGTTAATTTTTCAGGTGCTTTTCCTACTCGAATTTCACAATCAACTTGCTCTGGCTCATGCGGTAGTAATTCGGGTAATTCAATTTCCGATGCAATTCTTAATCCATATGCCCAGTAGTGAAACATTTCTCGAAAGTAATTTAACAAATTGAAGTTGCATAATGTTGCTTGACCAATTAATTTAGTCTAGGTGAATCCAATCTTATATATCATTGCCGGTTGTAATGGAGCGGGTAAGACTACTGCTTCTTTTTCCTTGCTTCCTTCAATATTGAGTTGTGAGATTTTTATAAACGCAGATGAGATTGCACGCGAAATA
>JBMSWW010000156.1:0-4023 GCA_049425065.1 Chitinophagaceae bacterium | reverse complement strand
CCGAAGAAGACACGGACCGGGCAGTATGCGACCGATGAGCAGACGTTCCCATTATTAATCAGCCACAAGTGGCTATCCTGGCTGTGTGTGCTATCAAGAAAAGACCCGTGGTAGTGGAAACTCCAGCCGGAGACAGTATTGCCATACGTCATATGATGTACCTTAGCATGAGCTACGATCATCGCATTGTCGACGGAAGCTTAGGAGCTACTTTTCTCACCGCTGTGGCCAAGGAGTTAGAAAGCTTCGATCCAGAAAGACAACTTTAAAATTTAATCTACTAAGTCCAACCCCCAGTCTTTGCCCTTTTGAATGGCAGGAACTCCCTCTGTAATCCAACGAGGCGCTTTCTCTCCTTTCAACAGCCAATCAAAAAACTGCTGCTCGCGAATTGAGATATCTTTTTGATTTTTTCTTTCACGAAGATTGTGCGCTTCTCCATTGTAGTTTAACATCCATACAGGCTTGCCTAAACGTCTTAGGCCCGTGAAGAGTTCAATACCTTGGTACCAGGGCACAGCACCATCCGCATCATTGGCCATTATCACTAATGGTGTTTTTACTTTAGGAAGATGAAAAAGCGGAGAATTTTCCAAATAAAGGTCGAGGCGTTCCCAGAGTGTAGCCCCAATACGACTTTGTGTTTTTTCATATTGAAACTGGCGATTGAGACCACTCACCCAACGAATTCCTCCATATGCACTAGTCATATTAGCTACCGGAGCTCCCGCCCAGGCTGCTTTAAAAAGATTAGTCATGGTGATTAACTGAGCCACTTGGATTCCTCCCCAACTTTGGCCCTGCACGCCCATCTTACTAGCATCAATCCATGGCTCACGGGCTAATTGTTTAGCAGCGCCCACTACATAGTTATAACAACTTTTAGCAGGATGTCCTTTGGTATAATAAATATCTGGAGAAAACACTACATAACCTCTGCTTACAAAAAAAGAAATATTCAGACGGCTGCCGGTGGGTGTTGGAGGAATATAACTGTGTAGTGTGTTTGTGTGCGTTTCATAGAAATAGAAAATAATGGGATACTTTTTGGTAGGATCAAAATTCTCCGGTTTATAGACGATTCCTGAAGACAATTTTCTATCCAGGGCTTTAAAACTATATAGGGATGCCGTCCCCCACCAATATTGTTTTTGTTGTAAATTGATAGCACTGAGTTTACTTTCTGCATCATCAGATAAACTCCAGCTAAATAAATCAGGCGAGGCTATATAAGATTCTTTAGTGTAAACAAGCAGATCTTTACTGCTGGGCTTAACTGGCATACCGTACAGGAAAGAGCCAGATTTACGATATCTCCACTCCAAATTTCCCTTCTTAACTATGGCCGCCGCTAACCCGGACGACTTAGTAATATCTTGTTGAAATCTCCAGTAAGAAAGCGAGGAAGTATTCAGCAAATATTTTTCTTCAGCATCCAATTTTATATACCGATAAATTTCTTTTTTTGAACGACCCACCTGAGTAATATTTACCGCCTTGGTTTTTCCAGTTATATCTGTCTTCCACGCATCAAATTTATCATAAATCAAGACGGTGGTATCGCCTGAAACCCAGCCAGCGATTCCATATGGAGAAGCGGGAGCGGGTATGTCATTTTTTTCATCATACAAAGGAAAAGGGATAGATCGGCTAAATACGATTGTCTTACCGTTTTGCCAGGAAACATATTGCTTCAACGCGAAATCATACCAGATGATAGAATTGCCGGAGGGTGCAATAAACGAGGGACTAATTACACCTTCCAACCCTTTTTTAACTAGTACCGTGTCTCCGGTATTTACATCAAAACGATAAATTGATTTTTTTGTATTTCCTTTCCACTGCGCTTCTATTCTATCACCAACGTCAGTAATTCCATAAGCCCATTGCCCCTCTCCCTCCGCAGAAAGAAGTACCTGCGGCACTTTGGGAGAACCCAATTGAACAATTTTTCGAGTATTTAAATGAATCAATGCCAGATAATTTCGCTCTTGCTCATTTTTAAGATTATATAATTGCTGCGTCTGTAGATATTCATCTTTGTAATGCCAAATGTCCAATTTAACAAGATCCATCTCCACTAAAGACGTATCACGAATTGCGGGGATAGGAGCCGTACCAAAAAATAATCGTTGACCGTTTTTACTAAAACGAAGTGTTGAGAATTCACTTATGGTATACCCCAACTTGATTCCTGCAGCATTACGATCCACTAGCAATTGTGCCGTATCCATGCCTTGTTGGTAATAATAAATACGATAGTATTTCATTAATTCTTTAGGGCGGGCATCTCGCTCAGCTAAAAAAGCCAGTTGTGTGCCGTCTTCTGAAAAACAAAAGCCACGAAAATCATTTCCTCCGGTGCTGATAGTATCTATTGCCGAACTACCACTTTGATAAAGTAATACCCGGTTTTGTCCAAGGGAATCTTTAGGGGCTTTAATCTGCCTCACTGCTATTAAGTCACCCTTACTTGCCAATAAGTAGTCTGAAACACGAGCGAACTTTTTTTCAGTACCTCCCAACAAATTGCGCACGAGTAAATCAGAAGCAGCTTCCGAACTCTCCCCTACTTTTCCCAATGACTCTAGCTGAATGGCAAGTAGCCCCTCTTGCTTGGCAGGCATCTTATATCCTTTCACCATGGCAAACTTTATCAAACTATCCTTGGTAAAATCCCATATACCCAAAGAGTCTTTGGGCATTTCTTCGGGTTTCTTCTTCTTGATTTTAGCCTCTCTAGTTTCAGCATAGCGAGCTTTGATCTTAAACACCAGGAAGCGCCCCTCATAACTGAATTGAGCATTTGCCCCTCTTTCAAATTCTATTTGCGCTGCGGAGTGCAAAGACCGAGCAATCAATTTACCATCCCCTTCCTGAGGATCCACTGTAAAAGCAGCCCATTTCCCATCAGCGCTCACCACTCTTTCACTTACTCGCTGCCATCCGTCATACACAGAATGATCGAGTGATTTTTTCTGCGCCCAGCCAGAATTAACAATAAATAAAATACTAATTGATAATAGGAAATATCTTTGCATGTCAGTAATTAATAGTTACTGAAGATAAATCAAACCCTCCAGACAACATACATCTCGTTGAGCTATGAACAAGAAAAAAATCTCGCTTCTTTTTGTGTCCGTTTTTACTATTATTTTATCCGCTTTTGCACAAGGGAATGGCAGCCTTTCTGGTACAGTCATGGACAAAGAGCGTATGCAGGCCCTCGTAGGGGTCAGTGTCTTATTAGAAGGAGCCCAGAAGGGTACTAGCACGGATAGCAGCGGCTATTTTAGAATTACAGGAATTACCCCTGGAACTTATTCAATTCGTATAACTGCAGTGGGCTACAAGGAGGTCATACTCTATAACATCGTGATTGGCTCTGGGAATGAGAACAATTTCGCCATACAAATGGAGCCCCTGGCAACGAGTTTAAAAGAAGTGGTGGTAGGAAGCAGCAGAAAAACCGCAAGAGCCGCTAGCTTAGAGTCGCCCCTCAGTGTTCAACGACTTACTACCGAAGAAATCAGAAGCAATCCAGGTGGAAATTTTGACATATCTCGAGTTATCCAAGCGTTACCAGGCGTTGGAGGTACTTCAGGAAGCGTAGGGGGCTATCGCAATGACATCATCATTAGAGGAGGTGCTCCCAATGAAAACGTATACTACCTAGATGGAATTGAAGTACCCGTTATCAATCATTTTGCTACTCAAGGAAGTGCGGGAGGCCCCACGGGTATGCTCAATGTTAGTTTTATTGAAGAGGTAAAATTGAACACCTCCAGTTTTGAAGCCCGTTATGACAATGCACTTTCGTCAGTACTACAATTCAAGCAGAAAACAGGAAATCCGAATAAAGTGCAGGGTAATTTACGGTTGAGTGCCACCGATGTAGCCGCTACCCTCGAAGGCCCCCTATCCAACTCCACCACATTTCTTGCTTCGATCAGAAGGTCTTATCTACAAGTTTTATTCAAAGCCGTAGACCTTCCTATACGCCCCAACTACTGGGATTTTCAG
>JBMSWW010000155.1:0-4057 GCA_049425065.1 Chitinophagaceae bacterium | reverse complement strand
AAACCGTCTTCAATAAAAGGGTAGGGGCCGAACCAATATTCAAAGGCTTCCAACCTGCGACGAGTATCGCGATTGAAGTGTGGCTTCGCTTTTTCCAGATTATAATCCAGCACCCAGTACTCTAATGATAAGGGCTTGTCATGGGTGCTGGGGTAGCTGTCACTCCAATGTATATATTTACCAACGTAAGGGACAATGTTATAGTTATTAATGGGGTTTGTGACTCTCCAGTGATAGGTAGTTAATCCTGCTTTTGAAGTAGCGGTGCTGATTAATCTCCCATTAGCCACTGCGGTAAGACTATCGGGTACTGTTACCATTATATTGGCTCCCAAATCGGGTTCATCACTCTGGTGATCTTTACACGGATACCATACACTAGCGCCTAATCCCTGACAAGCTACTGTCATCCAGGGGCGACCTTGTTTATCTTTCGTAAATATCCAGCCACCATCCCAGGGCGCATTTTTAGAAATGCGGGGTTGGCCGCTAAAATGCACCATTAGTGAGTAAAGTAAGGGTTGCTTTTTGTTGCCTGAAGCTATTTTTTTTGGGGGTGTGGGTAAGTTGAGTATCCAACTATTCTTTCCAAGTTTTTGGAAAGAGATTTTTCGTCCCTCTAAAAATGCGCTATCAATTTGCATGGGTTCTTGCAAGTCAATTTGAAGTTTGGGTTGCCACTGATTTTTCTCCCGGCTAAATACGATTTCATTTTGTCCTGTTATTCTTTTTGCCACATAGTCTGGTCTAATGGATAAATTATATTGTTGAACATTCCACCAGGTTCTTTCTGCATTGAGGGTGCCTCTCAAAGAATCATCAAGAGTATACGCAGTTTTTTGTTGCAGTGGTTGTGCATTTATCGAGAAGTCTCCCAAAAGAGCTGCCAACAGTAAGAGGACGTTTATTCGGTATCTCATGGAGTAGGGTTAAATTGCTATTTTAATTTTTTTTCAAATACTTTTCGAAACTTCTCCAATTTGGGTTGTATAACATATTGGCAATACGGATTACTGTTGCCATTTATTTCAAAGTACTGCTGATGGTAATCTTCAGCGGGGTAAAAGATAGTAAAAGGCGTTATTTCTGTGACAATCGGCCGATCCCAAGCCCCACTTTTATCTAGTGCTTCTTTATAAGTTTGTGCTTTGCTCCTTTGAAGTTCAGAGTGATAAAAAATACCACTTCTGTATTGCGTTCCTACATCGTTGCCCTGCCTGTTTAGCGTAGTTGGGTCGTGGGTAGTCCAAAATACTTCCAGCAACTCATCAAAGCTGATCACAGAGGAATCATAAATAATTTGGATACATTCTGCATGACCCGTTTTTCCTGTGCAAACTTCTTTATAGGTTGGATTTTTTAGTTGGCCTCCCGAATACCCGGAAGTAGCCGAGATTACACCTTTTAACTCTTCAAAAATGGCTTCTGTGCACCAAAAGCAGCCGTTAGCAAAAGTGGCCGTATCGAGAGAAGTAGAAGTGTTAATATCTGTTGTTGACATAGCAGTATTCTTTTTGTTGTATGGGTTCGTTTTTTGTTGGCCACAAGCGGGTATGACCGTTGCAAAAAGGAAGAAAATTGCGCAGTAAAAGGAAGAGGCTAATTTAAACATATCCTACAAGGTAAGCCTTCTGGTGTCTATTTTGTAAGTTGCAGGCTCGTTTACAAAATTATAAAGCCATTTTGTAACCACCCTTACAAATTATCCTCTTCGACGTATGAAGCTTTTTCCAGCCACGGCAGATCATCAGTTGGAATTCGACCGCATAAAAGAGTGGCTCGGCCGTTATTGTCAATCGGAATATGCTAAAAAAAAGGCGACCGAACTTAGGGTTCATACACGAAAGGAATACATTGGCTTAGCGTTGAGGCAGTCTTATGAGTTTAAGCAGCTGGTTCAGCATCAACAAAGTCTTCCCAATGACCATGTATTAAACCTAACCCGGCAATTGTCTTTGCTATCTATACCTGGCGCGGTATTGATTGGGGAGGATTTTTTGGATATTCGGAAACTGGCAGAAAGTATTGAGAAAATATTTCGATGGTTTAATGAAGAAAGAAAAGCTGCCTACCCAGGATTGTTTGTCTGTATTCAGGATACCTGGTACGAAAAACAAATAATTGAGTGGATTGATGAGGTCCTTGATGAACGGGGACAGGTTAAAGACAATGCCTCTGTTACCTTAAAAGAAATCAGGCAAAAACTTTATAAAAGAAGACAGGAATTAAGAAGACTATTTGATAAGATTGTTTCTCGCTTGCAGAAACAGGGCTATCTAGCTGAGATTGAAGAAAGCTTCTTGAATGGTCGTAGAGTAGTGGCGGTTACTGCGGAGCAGAAAAGGACCGTGAAAGGTATTTTACATGGAGAGAGTGACAGTAGAAAGACGGCTTTTATTGAACCCGAGGAAACCATTGAGCTGAATAATCATGTGTACGAACTCGAGAATGAGGAGCGAAAAGAAGTGTATCGATTATTGCAAGCGCTCACCGGTCAGCTCTCCGTTCATGCAGGATTGCTTAGCACTTATCATGATATTTTAGGGGAATACGATTTTATCCGGGCAAAGGCTAAGCTTGCCATGGATTATCAAGGGGAATACCCCTTAGTGGAAGATAGATCAGGTGTAAAGTTGGTAGAGGCGCGTCACCCGCTATTGTTGATGCATAACCAGGCCCAGCACAAACCAACCATACCAGTTTCTATCACCTTGGACGACAGTCAACGCATATTACTTATCAGCGGACCCAACGCCGGCGGAAAAACCGTGACCATGAAAACCCTTGGATTATTGCAGTTGATGGTTCAAAGTGGGTTACTGGTGCCTGTTCATCCCTCTTCCATTTTTGGAATCTTTAAGCAGTTAATGATCCATATTGGAGACACGCAAAGCATCGAGTTTGAGTTAAGCACGTATAGCTCTCATTTGTTGCACATGAAGCATTTCATGGAAGAGGGCAATGGAAGAACATTATTTTTTATAGACGAGTTGGGAAGTGGTAGTGATCCCAGTTTAGGAGGAGCTTTTGCAGAGGTCATCTTGTTGGAATTGTTAAAAAAACATTGCATTGGAATAGTAACCACTCACTACCTCAATCTAAAAATCATGGCCGGGCGAACGGCGGGTATTGTGAATGGGGCCATGTCTTTTGATGAGAAAAATCTTCGTCCTTTATACCAGTTGGTGATTGGGAAGCCCGGAAGCTCATACACTTTTGCTATCGCTGAACGCATTGGTATGCGTCCGGATCTGATTGCAGTGGCAAGAAAATTGGTGGATGAAGATCAATATCGCTTGGATAAACTTTTAAACCGTACTGAGCAAGATCTTAGAAAAATAGACGAACAAAAGAAATTGCTGCAACAATCCCTGCAGCAATATGATAAATTGAAAAAAGAAATGGAGCGTACACTAGAGGCGGAAAGACACCGGCAACAAGTGGAGCTCTTGCGCGAACAGAATAGAGTGGCTGAAGAAAAGTTGACTCAGCTAAAAGATCTGGATCGAAAAATAAAGCAATTGCTGGTTGATTGGCGAAAGACGGAAGATAAATCTAAAGTGATGCGACAAATGGAAGTGGTGCTTTTTAATAGAGGAGAGAAGCAGGCTGTTAGCAAAATAAAAAAACGGGTACAATCCAAGTTTATAGAAATAGAAGGAGCGATTCAAACTGGATTATTAGCCATGATGAAAACCAGTCATCAAGTGGGCGAGGTGCTGGAAATCCGTGGGAAAAAGGCAACTGTCAAAATAGGGCAATTGCCCATGCAAGTTGCTATAACAGATTTAGTGTTGGTTAAAAAAAGGGTGGAATCTGAATAACAACCCTGTAAACTTTAATATATTTACTCCCTAATATTTTTTCTATGAATAAAGTATCTTTTTTATTTTCAGTAGTCTTAGTGGTGGGATTTAGTTTTTCCATGTATCCCCAAGCCGTTGAATTTGACGATGCAAAATTTCAGGCTAATAAATTGACTAAGGCCAATATGGCGTTTAAGCCCATTCCTGTAGAATTTGCAGTATCAGAACAGCTTGACATCACAGGATGGGGG
>JBMSWW010000154.1:0-4065 GCA_049425065.1 Chitinophagaceae bacterium | reverse complement strand
TTGTCATGGAAGTACTCACCTCTTCCAATTTGATTCCCTTGAATAAAAGCTGCATGTCCTCGATAGAATCAATAGCTACTCCTACTTTGCCTACTTCTCCCTCTGCAAGTGGGTGGTCGCTATCGTATCCAATTTGAGTGGGAAGGTCAAAGGCAACGCTAAGTCCACTCACTCCTTGCGAAAGCAGGTAGTGATATCTATTATTGCTCTCTTCCGCGGTGGAAAAACCAGCGTATTGACGCATCGTCCATAATTTGCCTCGATACATGTCCGGTTGAACGCCTCGAGTAAAGGGATATTCTCCGGGGCTCTCCAATGTAGAATCTGGTAAATCATGAGCGGTATAAACTTTTTTTATTTCAATGCCAGAGTCAGTAGTAGGTTGAGTTGTTTCCATGAGAATAGATTTAGCTCATTAATTTTTTTGCCTCATGATTCAGTGTCTGTGTTACCACTTCGTTGAGGGCCCCTTCGGGCTGGGCCATGAATACCTCTAATATTTTTCGATTCAAGTCAGCGGCCAGGGCGGAAGAGGGCAGGGTAGAATATACCTGGTTAATCAGCATAATCTCTTGCTCTTTTAAATTTCGAATAGCATCCCATGCCAACTGACTCACGTAGAGCTGTTGGGTGCTATTATATTCAAATTCACTTTTTATTTGTTCAACCAGCAACAGTTTCATTTCGGTAGCATTGAGGCCGGGTTGATTTAAGCGACTAATTAATTGAGGCAGTGATATTCTTTCGGCAAGTAATACCAGTCTCTCATAGGCCTGTAGACGAAGGGGGATACTATTGAACTTCTCCTTAGAAGAGGACTTTTCTTTACCAGCTTGTGAGAATGCATATAAAGAGACAATGAGGGCTAATAAGGCAAGGGCAAAACTCAGCGTGGTCAGGTCTATATTCATGCCAATTTTTTAAATGTGAATTGTAAAAGTAAACCGAAAACCCACTTTTTTGTAATTTTGGGGTATGGAAATGACAATATCTACTCCCGTTACCCTCACTCCCGGAGCCATTGAGGCCGTGAAAAAATTAATGGCTGCTCCCGACTTTATGCAAGGAAAGGTGCTCCGTGTTGGCGTAAAAGGAGGAGGTTGCTCTGGGATGACGTATATCTTAGATTTTGATGAGCCTACGGAGAAGGATCTCCGTTTTGAAATAGCCGGCATACCTTGTGCCTTGGATAAATCTCATGAAATTTACCTGTTAGGAATTGAGATAGATTGGAAAGACGGATTGGGCAATCGAGGATATACTTTTAATAATCCCAATGCCAGCAAAACCTGCGGTTGCGGTACTAGTTTTGCTGTTTAATTTTTTTTGTACGAATAATAAAAAACCCGGAGAATTCTCTCCGGGTTTTTTTATGCTAGTTTCAGCTATTAGGCTTTTTGTTTTTTCTTGGACTTTCCTTCCAGGTCTACCAAGATTGGCGCTGCTACAAAAATGGAGGAGTAAACACCTGTTATTACCCCTACCAACATTGCAAAGGCAAAACCTTTGGTAACTTCTCCGCCCACTAGGAATAAAATCAAGATGGTCAGAAATACGGTGAGAGAAGTCATAATGGTACGGCTCAGCGTTTCGTTAATGGCTCTATTGATGATTTCACCACGAGGGGCTGTAGGCATCAACTTAGTGTCTTCACGAATACGGTCAAAAACAATTACCGTATCATTCATAGAGAAACCAATTACCGTTAAGATGGCAGCAATAAAATGTTGATCAATCTCCAGCGGGAAGGGAACCAGGTCTTTTGCAAAAGAGAATACAATGAGAGTAACAAATACGTCATGCAACAAGGCAAAAATAGTACCCAATGAATATCTCCAATCGCGGAAGCGTAAGAAGATGTAGAGGAAGATTACAATTAATGCAAATAAAGTTGCTTTCAAAGCTCCTTTTTTCAGGTCATCAGAGATGGTTGGTAAAACTTTTTTAGTTTGAGGTACGTAACGATCGGTTTTGAAGTCTTGAAAACTTAAACCAGCTGGTAAATAACTCTTTAATCCTTCATAGAGTCTGAACTCTACTAAGGAGTCAGCTTCAGGGCCACGAGTATCCTTAATGAGGTAGGAGGTAGTAATGTCTAATTTTGAATTATCGCCAATAGTTTTGATAATTGTATTTTCTCCTTCAAAGGATTTGTTTAAGTCTTCACGAACTTTTTCAACATTTACTTTTTGAGCAAATTGAACAGTGAAACTACGTCCTCCGTTGAATTCAACTCCGTAGTTAAATCCATTGAAGAAAGATCCAATTCCCAATAAAAGTACTAAAGCAGAAATAGCGTAAGCCACCTTACGATACTCAATGAATTTGTATTTCGCATGTTGGAAAATGCTACTGGAGATCTTGGTGAAATATTCCACATGTCTCTTCTTGTTAGTCAGCATATCACTTACCCAACGACTCACCAAGATTCCACAGAATAGTGAAAGCAAAAGGCCCAAAATCTGCGTAGTGGCAAATCCTTTTACGGGACCTAAGCCAAAGTAGAATAAAATTATAGCAGTAAGAAGGGTCGTAATGTGTCCATCTAATACCGGAGGTAAAGAACGGCTATACCCATCGTTAATAGCCGTGATAAAACTCTTACCTTTTTTTAACTCTTCTTTGATACGCTCATAGATCACCACATTCGTATCCACCGCCATACCGATCGTTAATACCAATCCAGCAATACCAGGAGCAGTTAAGGTAGCTCCTAAGCCAGCTAAAATTCCGACCGTAAAAAGAAGGTTTAGAATCAAGGCAATATTAGCGATCCATCCACTCGTGTTGTAGTAGGCGATCATTAAAAGGAATATCACAATGAAAGAGATGATAAAACTTAAGGTACCACCTTGAACAGCTTCCTCTCCTAGGGTAGGACCTACTTGCTGCTCCTGTACTATTTTAGCAGGGGCAGGTAGTTTGCCGATTTTTAAAATATTGGCAAGGTCAGCTGCTTCTTGTTGAGAATAATTTCCGGTGATGGAGGAAATTCCGTTAGGAATAGGGTTAATTACATTCGGCGCAGAATAAACTACGTTATCTAATACCACTGCAATAGGATTGCCTACGTTTTCTTCAGTCATTCTTTTCCAAACAGCAGCGCCTGCTGGATGCATAGTCATTTCAATCTGAACTTTTCCATACTGATCAAAGTCCTGACGGGCATCAGAAATAGCATCTCCCTCTAATTTGGGTGCTGTTCTGTTATAGGTCTTGAGCGCATAAAGCGGCACAAAAGAAACTGCAACACCTTTGTCATCTTTTTCTGGTACTCCGTAAGCGAATACAGCGTCAGAGGGGAAATTAACTTTAAATTCCTCCAAATAGGTGCGGAATAAGGCAGTATCCTTTAAGGGAACCATACCAATAGCTGCAGGATAACCAATGTTTCCTTTCTCATCCTGGTAAGGTTGTGTAAATTGTAAAAATTTATCGATGGTGTTAGCAGACGCAACGGCAGCACTTACTTTTTCCCCGGTATCAGTTTTATTAGCGCTGATAGCTTCAGAGAGTGTTTTAGTGCCTCCTGTATCTTGTTTCAATTTAGCAGTAGCGGTATCAACTGTTTTAGTAGTATCTGAAGTTACTGTTGTGTCTTTTACGCCACCATATTTGGCATTGAATGCATTGATAGTACGCTGCCATCCGTTGGCATAGTTGGGATTCTTTAAAGTATAAACTTCCCAAAACTGTAGATTGGCTGTGCTTTGCAATAATTTTCTTACACGCTCCTTGTCCTTGATACCTGGTAATTCAACGGTTATTAAACCGCGGTTAGGAATAGGATTAATAGAGGGTTGAGCCACCCCAAACTGGTCGATACGAGTGGTTAAGCGATCAAATGTTAGGTCGAATGCGAAGCGAGCTTGTTCACGAATGTAAGTCTCTACCTCTTGGTCGGTTGATTTGATATTGATGGCATTTCCACTTCCTCCAGCAAACAAACCGGCCAGCGGGCGAGAAGGTTCCAGTTTACGATATTCTTGAATGAAGAGGGTGATAAAGTCAGCATCACTATTGGCCTTGCTTTTATCAGCATTGACAATAGCCGATAAAAAGTTA
>JBMSWW010000153.1:0-4107 GCA_049425065.1 Chitinophagaceae bacterium | reverse complement strand
AAAAATATCAAAGAAAGCCTTGTAAAAGAAAGCAAATATGACGAAATAGATACACGACTAGTCTTCGCTAAAAAATCTGGCGTAAAAATCTGGTTATATAACTGGATTTTCGCACAAAATATTCCAGGAAATATAAGTGGAAAATTAGAAGGTTTTATCGCGATATTAATTATTTGCAACGTTATAGCTTTGTTCCTTGAAGGTATAACAGTCTTAGAGAAAGCCGGGAAAAACTATTTTGACTTTTTTGAAGCAACATCAATATGTATATTTGTAGTTGAATTGTTACTTCGTTTTTATTTGGCACCAGAAGATCCTGAATTTAAACAAAAAACGAACCCGAGACTAAGGTTTTTATCGAGCCCGTTTACCATTATTGATATCTTAGCAATCTTACCTTACTTCCTTTCTGCGATTTTAACCATCGACCTGCGTATATTACGGTTGATGCGATTAATTAGGGTGTTAAAGTTTTTGCGGCCGGTTTTGCCCGAAATAAAAAAATTCCAAGAGCGAACAAAGGAAAATACTTTAAGAGAAAAAATATATTTTCTAACGTATCCAACAAGTGAGGGGGGCAGGCTGCACCAATACTATGATTATTTAATCATTATAATGATACTGGTTTCAGTAGTTTCTACGATCCTAGACTCTATAGAGGTGGTTAACTATCACGTAGGTCGAGAATTATTAATAATCGATCTTATTACTGTAAACGTGTTTGCTGTTGAGTTTTTTTTGAAATTATATTGCTGCACTGAGAATCCTATATACCGCCAGCCAATAATAGGGAGAGTCCGATATCTCAAGCATCCAATGACGGTTGTGGATTTCCTCGCAATCCTACCGTTTTACTTGGAGGCATTTTTTGCTCATATATTAGATCTAAGATTTTTGCGAGTATTCAGGTTATTACGACTTTTAAAACTAACTAAATACTCGCAGTCGACGCAAGCGCTGGTGAGTGTAATTGCGAAAGAGTGGCCAGTGATGGCGGGCGGTTTTTTTGTGATGCTACTACTGGTAATATTGGCCGCAAGCCTCGGGTATTTGCTGGAGCATGGAACTCAGCCTGACAAGTTTGAAAATATTCCTCAGGCCATTTATTGGGCTGTAATTACTCTGGCCTCAGTTGGATATGGAGATATCGCGCCTGTTACCCCGGCCGGCAGGGTTCTGGCAATCATAATGTCACTTCTCGGCGTCGGTATATTTGCGATCCCTGCTGCTGTATTGGCTTCAGCATTTAGCGAGCAACTACGACAGGAGAGGGTAGAACTCGAACTAAGAGTTAATGATTATGTAAAGTCCGGGAAAGATGACTCCATAATTCTAGAAGAAATACGCCAGTTGGCTTCAAGACTGAAGTTAGATGACGACACACTAGAGAAATTAATCGATCAGGCAACCGCACGACTAAAGTCGCAAGATCCTAGCCGGTTAAATCTTAGCCTAATTGAAAAATATCCAGAAATTGCTTTTTTAAGTTTTCGAGATAACGTGTCTAGTCTAAAGAAAATATCAATATTGATGGAGACTTCGCTAAGCCAACCAGAGAACTTAAAACTTAAAGAAAATTTAAATGAAATAGAAAAAAAAATCTGGGACGTAATTACTAAAAAGTAAATTAGTTAATGGACGAAATATCTTCCGACGAACAAGCGCAACTCTCTGCTAAATTAGATGCGGCGGCAGTGAGTTTTATTAAGGGTAACGCTAGTGTCCTTACCTGTGCTTGCAATTTATCCAACGCCGGCAAGATTATTATGGAGTTGGAATCTTGTATTTCACGGGGAGGGAAAGACTGGGTAAAGATAACCAGGGTTGATGACCATCCCAGCTTGATGCATGCGTTTAACGAGGTTGTGGGTAAATTAAAGGTCAGTGAGGCCATTCAGCCGAAGCCGTTTAATTTAAATACGCAAGTCTGGTCTTTTAAAGTCATTGACGACATAACATTTGAGAAGGCTAGGACTTTAGCTGACTTGGTCTGCAATTTCCCCGGAGCTAATATTTGTCTAGTTATTGTTCACCCCGAGCAGTTTTCCTTTCATTCTAAAACTAACCGACTGCATGTCGATTTTATAAACGATGGAAGTATTAAAAGAGAGCCAAAATTAAAAGACCTTGAGTTTCCCGTCCCGGTTGAGAATCCGCGAGAGGATATTGCTTCGCCCGCCGATCGATTAATTAAACCTAGAAAACAATTAGCCTTAGTTTTTTTATTTGGGGCCGCATCACTTGTTCTTGGGATTTTATATAAATCTCTAAGTGATACAAAAAGCCTTAGAGAGACTACTGAAAATTTGAGCGTAGATAATAATCAAGCACAAAACAAAAAAAATTTAGTGTCTCCCATGGAGCGCGATGAGAGTGAAAAGAAGGTACAGGATGGCGTCAAATCGCAGCAGGACGGAATGACTATTAAAAAAAATAATGAAAATCCAGGGCCTAACCTCCCAGCGGGGGCGGGAGGGGGGGGCGACAACGGGGAAAAGAAAGATCTAATAGCTGTCGCCGCAACAGATCCGCAACCTAATCTCAAAGACAAACAATCAAATACAGAAAAAGCCGAAGACGAGGTCAAGCCTAATGTTATTGAGAAAGGTAAAAAAATAAGTGTTTCTGCTCCAGCCGTTAGGGAAACGGGAGCGGACGTTACCACTAATGACGTTTACGCGGGCGATGCCTGGGCCAGGGCCTTAAAGCCGCCCGCGTGGTTAGCTCAACACGCCGCACTTGAGTCGTATGGGTCCGCACAAGACTGGATTAACAAGAGGCAGGGCCTTGCCAAAGCGAAAATAGTAAAAGTGAAGTCTCGTAAAAACAATAAAATTTATTACGTTGTGGTGTCTGGCCCTTATATTAATCTAGAGGCTGCCCGAGCGGCTGCCAAAAAACTGGGGCAGCCTGAATCTTGGATCAGGGGTGTCCGGTCGTTACAAGGGGATCTTATCTAGGTTAAGCAACATAGCTTAAGAATTCCCCGTAAGTGCCGATTGAATTACCACTAAACAACGGGACTTAATAATGAAATTCATACCTATTTCAATTCTGGCCCCGGCTGTGTTGGCAGGCTGCGCTGTGGCCCCGGTAGATCAATTTCAGCAGCTCGCGGTAAAAGGTGCGGCATATGACGCTCATTTAGCAAGCGAAAAAAAACCAGTAATTAAGAAATTCGAGACTATAACTGCAACAGGATACGCTGTTGTCGATTCGCAAAGATCGAGCGATTTGCCTAGCAAGAGGTTGATGGCTATTCGCGCAGCGAAACTGGACGCGTATCGATCTTTGACAGAGCAGGTTTTTGGTCAGCATATTGATGCAAGTACCACGGTCTCAGATCTCACAGTCACTAGTGACAGCTTTCGTGCGAGGGTTGAGGGCGTTGTTTATGGGGCTCGTCTCGTGAGTATTACCCCGAACGAGGATTCTTACGAGGTCACTTTGTCCCTAGATCAAGATACGGTTAAAGAGCTTCGTAAAATCTACGAAATCCAGTCTGCCCCGAGGTAGTTGTGCGTTCGTTTAGTAAGGCGCTAATTTTGGCGCTTACTTTTTTCTTGACTGTAGGCTCTGGCCACTGTTTAGCAGATGGTTGGGCTCGTTTGGATCGAAGTCATGAATCTGCTGTTGACTCAAGTGCTAACCTGCGGGGGTTACAGGGTCAAGCCTCGAGTGTGCTCTACAGGCTACTCCCAAGGGGGGAGGTCTTTACCCGAACCTTTTACTGGAAGAACAAGTTGGGTGCTCTCGAGGAAAAGGTCTTATACGCCACCGAGGAGAGCGCCCCACTTAATAAAATCCTTTTTCGTGGGGAGCGGCAAAGTTTTGCGTCCCCCGATAATACAAAATGTGAAGCCAGTTCAAAATGGAGGATGCCCTTCGACCTAGAGATTGTCAGCTCTGGCGGCCTAGACGAGCGGCAAGCCTCAGAAATCTCATCAATAAAGCGGGAATTATATAGACAACCTAAAAGCAAGTTTGTTTTCAATTCTTGGTATTTCGAAAAGGCTGTTCCCAGCCCTAAGTTGGACCCTTACAGTGAGGCGCTAGTTGGTGGGCGTCAAAGTAGTTTAGTCGTGGTTCCCACGGTAACAATAAGTA
>JBMSWW010000152.1:0-4150 GCA_049425065.1 Chitinophagaceae bacterium | reverse complement strand
GCGTTTCCACCAGCGAGAGCGTTTTACAATTTCATGGGTAGTGGTACTAGACTTACATTTTATTTGCGCATCTACCACCGCAACTACTGCCATATTCACAATGCTGCGAATGGAGCTACCTAACTGTAAAACATGCACTGGTTTTTTTAATCCCAGTAGAATAGGGCCTATTGCATCCGCAGTATCCAATTCTTTCATGAGATTGTAGGCAATGTTACCAGAAGCAAGATTCGGGAAGATCAAAGTGTTTACATCTTGATTAGCTAATTCGCTGAAGGGATAGTTTTCCTGCATCAGCTCTTTATTGAACGCTACACTGGCTTGCATTTCACCATCTACCACTAATGAAGGCATTTTTTGCTTCACGATGCTTCTGGCTTTTGCTACCAATTTTGCCTCAGGAGAATTACTGCTTCCAAAATTTGAATAACTCAGCAAAGCTACTCTTGGTACAATATTAAATTGCTTGACCATTTTGGCAACCATTAAGGTAATTTCAGCCAATTCCTCAGCGGTAGGGTTAAAGTTCACTGTGGTATCTGCCAGGAACAGAGGTCCCTTCTTGGTTAACATCAGATACATTCCTGCTATTTTACTTACGCCATCTTCCATGCCGATTACGTGAAGGGCAGGACGTATCGTATCGGGATAATTTTTAGTTAATCCGGAGATCATCGCATCGGCATCGCCACATTCCACCATCATGCATCCATAGTGGTTACGATCTTTCATCACTTTACGTGCTTCATATTGATTGTAGCCTTTTCTTCCCATTTTTTGTAAGAAGATATCTCCGTATTCATTTCTCTTTTCTTCCATTTCATCACTGCGAGGATCAAAAATGGGCAGGCCTTCAATGTCTACTCCGTCTGCCGCCGCAATGGATTTTATCTTTTCTTCGTTGCCCAGTAAGATGGGGAATCCGATTCCGTCCTCGTAAACAATTTGTGCGGCCTTTAATACTTTAATGTTATCTGCTTCTGCAAATACAATTCGTCTGGGGTCTTTGCGAGCTTTGCTTCCGATAGCGCGCATTACCTGGTTATCTAAGCCCAGTCTTTTATTCAGCTCGTTACTATAGTTTTCCCAATTTTTTATCGGTGCTTTAGCCACCCCACTTTCCATAGCGGCTTTGGCTACGGCAGGGGCTACAGTGGCAAGTAGTCTTGGGTCTAGAGGTTTTGGAATAATATAGTTGGGTCCGAAGCTCATATGCGCTTCATTATAGGCCATCGTAACAATGTCTGGCACAGGGGATTTTGTTAACTCAGCCAGGGCTTTTACCGCAGCGAGTTTCATAGCCTCATTGATATTCTTGGCTCTTACGTCCAATGCTCCGCGGAATATATAAGGGAATCCCAGTACGTTGTTTACTTGATTGGGGTAATCGCTTCTTCCGGTGGCCATAATGATATCCTTACGCACATCAATAGCATCTTCATAACTTATTTCAGGATCCGGATTCGCCATTGCAAATACAATGGGATTCTTGGCCATGCTCTTCACCATGTCTTTAGTCAGGATGCCTCCTTTACTTAGACCAATGAATACATCTGCATCTTTCATAGCTTCTGCTAGGGTAAAGTTTTTACCCTTTGCTAAAAACTCTTTTTTCAGCTCGTCTAAATCATTTCTGCTTTCGTGCACCAGACCTTTACTGTCATATACCCAGAAATTATCTCTTTTGGCGCCTAGAGCCACATATAATTTCATACAGGCAACAGCGGCTGCTCCGGCACCACTTACTACGAAGCGCAGTTTTTCAATTTTCTTTTTTTGTAACTCACAAGCATTTAATAAAGCGGCTGCACTGATGATGGCGGTACCGTGTTGGTCGTCGTGCATCACCGGAATATTCATTTCCTCTTTCAGCCTTTTCTCAATGTAAAAGCACTCGGGGGCTTTGATGTCCTCCAAATTTACACCTCCGAAGGTGGGCTCGAGTGCCTTGACGATTTCAACAAACTTTTGTGGATCTTTTTCATTGATCTCAATATCAAAAACGTCAATGTCAGCAAAGATTTTGAAAAGAACTCCTTTTCCTTCCATCACCGGCTTTCCGGCTTCGGGTCCGATGTCTCCCAGTCCTAATACCGCTGTTCCGTTACTGATTACGGCTACCAAATTTCCTTTGGCAGTGTATTTGTAAACATCTTCCACATTTTCAGCAATTTCCAGGCAGGGAGCGGCTACTCCTGGCGAATAAGCGAGGGAAAGATCTCTTTGGGTTTTTGCTTCTTTGGTGGGGATTACTTCAATTTTTCCAGGGCGCCCTTTGGCGTGATATTCAAGTGCTTGCTTTTTACGCGAATCGTTAGCCATACTAAAATTTTACAACCTCGTTAAGAGGTAATTAAGAACGCAAAGTTAGGGTAAAATCAGAGGGCGATGGCGAGCCAGGCCATCATGCCGGCCCCCTTCTCTAAGGCAGTTTCATCAACTTGAAAACGGGGGGTATGTACACCATGAATGATCCCTTTGGATTGGTTCATGGTGCCCAGTCTAAAAAAGCAGGCGGGTATTTGTTGTGCGTAAAATCCAAAATCCTCGGCACCCATTCTAAGCTCCGTGGTACTTACGTTTTCTTGGCCGGCAAACTCAGCAGCTTTTGTCATTGCTTGGGTATGCAGCGCTTCATCATTGTGAACAGAGGGATAACCAATATCGATATGAAGTTGCGCTTCTCCTCCCATGGAACTAACGAGATCTTGCGTTAATTTTTTGATCAACTCATGCGCTTTAAATCTCCAGGTTTCATCCATGGCCCTGAAAGTGCCCATGAGTTTTACTTCTTCCGGCACCACATTAGTGGTATTGCCTCCTTGGATAGAGGTAATAGAAAGCACAGAGGGATTAAAGGGTTCGTTATGGCGGCTGATTAATTGTTGCAGTGCCGTGATTAAATGTGCACTGATCAAAATAGGATCCACTACCAAATGCGGAGAAGCCGCATGGCCTCCTTTACCTTTGACCGTGATGTAAATCTCGTCCGCACTGGCCATTACTTTTCCTCCTCGGAAACTATATTTTCCACTCTCCAAAATTGTGTTCACATGCAACGCAAAAATGGCTTGCGGTGTTGGGTTTTCAAGCACTCCTTCTTTAATCAATAAGGAAGCGCCGCCTGGATTTTTTTCTTCTCCTGGTTGAAATATTAATTTGACAGTGCCTTCCCACTGCTCTTTGGTCGTTTGCAAAATTTTGGCAGCTCCCAGCAAACAAGCGGTGTGAACATCATGTCCGCATGCGTGCATTATACCGGGTATGGTGGACTTAAAAGGAAGATCATTTTCTTCCTGAATGGGCAGCGCATCCATGTCGGCACGAAGCGCCACTACTTTTTTATCCGGATTTTTTCCTTTGATCAGGCCAATCACTCCGGTTTGGGCTTTAACCTCGAAGGGGATTCCGAATTCATTGAGTTTCTCTTGTATAAAAGCAGAAGTATTATATTCTTGATAGCTAAGCTCAGGGTTTGCATGCAAATGCCTGCGCCATTCTATGATTGAGGTTGAGTATTCTTTAGCGAGTTGTTGAACGATTACTTGCATCCGACAAAAATAGCAAAAGAGAAGCTTCTTGCTTTGAATCTTAAAAGTTGTTTTCTTCCTCTCCGGGGACCTTCAATTTTACTTCAATAAGGTCATTGATAATAAAAACTCCGCGAGGAAATAAAAGATCCAATTTCTTTTGGTAGCCTTCAGCTTCTTTTCGGTCTTTAAAATTTCCTGCTTTCACTTTGTAATAGGGTGACTGGTGAAATAGGTAAGCCTTTAATTCCGGGAAATAGGAATACACTTTTGTTTTGGCCGCCAGTGCGTCTTCACGTAAAGGAGTACTGATAATCAGCAATCGATATCCCTTGTCGATGCGTCTTGCATTCCGACTGGTTTCTTCATTTATCTGAATCTGCTTTTTGATGAGCCCATCAATACGAGGATCTTTTTTTACAGGAGGAAAATCCATGCCAGATTTATTGAAAAAAATACTGTCCTGAGCCCAGGATTCTGATGTTGAGCCCAGCATGAACAAGAAAGTAAAGAGTATCATTGACAGTGGCTTCATAATACAAAGGTAGGAAACCTAATAAGCAGCTCCGCTGCCTGCAATATTTTGAATGGGGTGCCAGGTGGTTTTAATCTCTTGTAGG
>JBMSWW010000151.1:0-4170 GCA_049425065.1 Chitinophagaceae bacterium | reverse complement strand
GATGCAGAGAATTTTATGCAGGTTTGTCAGAAACTGTCTTAGGCAGGTATACTCAATGTTGAGTATTTGAGTCTTTCAATCAGCTTGTTACACTTAGTTGCTGTTTAATTCTTGCTTGTACTTTCTAAACAATACCCATGCGCAACCTTAAACCTTTCCTTATTTTCATTTTCTCTTTTTCCTCCCTTTTAACACATGCCCAGCTTGAGATGGGTAAATCAAACCTTGTCAAGTATAATCTGTCTGGATTAGCAGTAAAGCATCATGTAGTGTAATACGAAAGAGTACTGAGTCCAAAGCATTCTTTTGCTATTTCGTTAGGATTTTCTCCCAGCACCTCTCTCCCCTTCAAAGATCGATTGATTGAGTTATATGGAGATGATGCGCAAGCTAGGACTGCCATTGAATCTACTAGTTTTAGTAAGTTTACGATCACGCCCGAGTATCGATTTTATTTCAGCGGTAAGGCACCTCAGGGATTTTATTTGGCCCCCTTTCTACGCTATACAAATATGAAAATGTCGCAAGAGTATACCTTTGTAGACAGTGATAATACCACACATAAACCTCTTATATCTGGTAACTTTTCAGGTTTTGGGGGTGGCTTGCTAATTGGCTCTCAATGGACATTGGGCAGTTCTGTAGTACTCGACTTGTGGTTGGCGGGTCCCTTTATCGGTAGTCAGAAAGCGAGTTTTCATGGGATTGATGATAAAAAAATTCTGAATACGGCAGGTTTAGAATCTGATATTGAGTCTACAGACATTCCTCTTTGGAAGATGGATGCCACGGTGGTAAATCAAACTATTAGTGGAGCAGAAAGAGGGGTGGTAGATGTCAAATTAACGGGTCCTTTTGTAGGAGTGCGCATGCTTGGGTTTACACTTGGTATTCGTTTTTGATCATCATATTTCAGTAATCTTGCAGCTACACATAGCTGTTTCCCATGATTACTCCTGAACTCCGCGCTCAGTTTTTACTGCGACCTGATATAACCTATTTGAATTTTGGATCATTTGGGGCTTGTCCTCGACCCATCTTTGAACGATACCAGCAATATCAGTTGGAGTTGGAGCAGGAACCCGTTCAGTTTATTGTTGATACTGGATTAAAATATTTAGCAGCTTCACGGCAAGCGTTGGGGAAGTACTTAAATGTTCATGCTGATGACCTTGTTTATTTGGTAAACCCCTCTCACGCAGTAAATTTGATTGCTAAAAGTTTAGCGCTTTCTCCCGGAGACGAAATTCTTACTACTAATTTGGAGTATGGCGCCTGTGATCGTGCTTGGCAGTATTATTGCGAAAAGTCAGGCGCACGTTATGTACATCAGCCCATAGAATTGCCATTGCTAAGTAAAGAGCATTTTGTATCACAGTTCCTTCGAGGAATTAGTCCTAAGACAAAACTTATTTTTTTAAGCCACATCACCAGTGCCACGGCTTTACGATTTCCAGTGGAGCTTATTATTAAAGAAGCGAAGTTGAGAGGAATTATGACTTTTATTGATGGAGCGCATGCGCCAGGACAAATTGATTTGAACTTAGCTGACCTGGACGCAGACATTTATACCGGTGCTTGCCATAAATGGATGATGACTCCGAAAGGGAGTAGCTTTTTATACGTGAGACGTGAGTTGCAAGAGCGCTTTGATCCTCTCGTAGTTAGTTGGGGATATCGAAGTGATCATCCTTCACATTCGCAATTTTTAGATTATCATCAAACGCAAGGAACCAGAGACTTCTCTGCCTTTTTATGTACACCGGCAGCTATTGAATTTATGGAGAAGTATAATTGGCCACAGGTGGCAGCGGAGTGTAGAGCTTTGGTATATGAGAATGTGCCACGCTTTTGTTCGTTGCTGGATACATCATTACAGGCTCCCTTAGATGAAGATTTTATTTTACAATTAGTGAGTTTTAAACTCCGTACAACCGAAGCAGAAAAAGTAAAAGCCACTTTATTCAATGACTACCAAATAGAGGTGCCGGTAATGCGCCAAGGGAACGACGTTTATCTGCGTTATTCCATTAATGCCTTTAATACACAGGCTGATCTGGATCGGCTGTATGAAGCTCTCCTGGTAATTGTTAAATCTTTCTAATTACACTCCTTTATTTTGAAATTATCCTTGAGATTTCTTGAGACACCCTACCTTTGCGGGCCAATAGATGTTTAAACATTAATTATTAGTATATGAGTTTTATTAAGAATTTAGAATGGCGCTATGCTTGTAAGAAAATGAACGGTACTCCCGTACCTGAGGAAAAAGTAAATGCAATTTTACGTGCTACGCAGTTAGCTCCTACCTCTATGGGCCTACAACCATTCACCGTGCTGGTGATCACTGATTCTGAGTTACGTAAAAAAATCCAACCTATCGCCTATAACCAAGCGCAGGTAGTGGATGGGTCTCATTTACTGGTATTTTGTGCCTGGAGTAATATTACTCCTGCTCAAATTGAGGAATATATTTCTTTGATTGCCTCTACGCGTAATCTTTCAGTAGAAGGATTGTCTGATTTTAAAAAGATATTGCTTGATATGGCGACCAGCAAAACGCCCGAGCAAAACTATGAGTGGGCGGCTCGCCAGGCGTATATTGCTTTTGGTGCGGCTATAGCTGCAGCAGCGATTGAGCAAGTAGATACCACTCCCATGGAAGGTTTTAATCCTACGGCATTAGATGAGTTGTTAGGACTCCCTCAAAAAGGATTGCGCAGTGTACTGATGCTACCGCTGGGATATCGTGATGAAGCTAATGACTGGCTGGCTAAAATGGCTAAAGTGCGTCGTCCAGCAGATAAGCTTTTTGTTCGCCTTTAAATATTACCCTCGAACTTTAATGGGGATCCAGATTTCTTCTTTGGAATTAGGATCTCCTTTTTTATACTCATCGCCGAGTAATTCAAAATGTGGACGATCGTCTAAAGTGTACTCAGAATTTGGAATCCATACTCCAAATATTTGTTGAAAAATAGAGGTGTCAGGTCCCACATGCTCAAATACAGCATATTTTCCAGCAGGGATTGTTAATACGCTCATATTTTCTGGAATATCACTTTTATCATCTACAGCCAAACCTGCCCACTTGGTAAATTCTTTATGAATATCAAAAGAATTGAAGAAATCACTCGGATAAATCTGTAAAGAGTAAAACTTATCAGCAATAGAGTTTTTTATTTCTTTTCTTCGGGGCATAAATATTCCCCATAAGTTAGCCGTAGTATCATTTGCATAAGACATCTTTCTGCTTATGCCCATTAAGTTAATAGAGTTTAACTCCTCAATTCTTGGATTCAGGTACACGCGCTTCTTTTATAATTTCGAAATAGGTGGATGAAAATCGATCTCCCTTAATGCTACCCTGTACTTTCGCTTTTTTAACCACATTACAAAAGCCGTCATCAGCATGTGCGTCACCGTGGTCATCAATCTTTGTTCCGTCCACGAAATAATATTTGTCATCCAATTTAATAGCCAGTGGGCACCCAGGTGCTTTCATCTTAAAATTGCAAGTACCACAACTTGCTAATACTTCATAAACTTTCTTTTTTTTGTCAAATTTTCCAGTTGATTTTTTTTCTTGACCAACTACTGCCAAGCTCAATAAAAGTAGCCCGCTAACTAATAATGATTTCATAAAATAAATTTGATTGACAAAACTAAGCTTATTTTATATTTATAAATGCATCATACAAATGTTGAATTGTTTTACTATGGATAGTAGGAAAACCGTCTTTATAACCTGTTTTACTACCACTACAAATCACCACAAATCCAAATTTCTTTTTAGGGTTAAAAAACATAGCACTATTCAACCCGTAAGCACTTCCGGTATGTCCTGTTAGCTTAACTCCCGGAGTTAGTTTGTCTGTATTCATGATGGCTAACCCATAACCGTCTTCATCTGATAAGGGTGTCTGCATTAAACGAGCTGATTTTTTACTGATGATACGTCCTCTTTTGTATTTACCAAAACGACTGTGCATGATCATGTAAGTAGCTAGTCCTTGCGATGAAATTTTCATGCCGCCTGTGGGAGAGAAGATGGGAGTACTTCTACCCATTTTATAATTCCGAATTTCTTCGCTGCGGGGTGCGTAAGCGCCAGCGCTCTCTACAAATTTTGCCGAGTCTACTCTATATTCATATATGATAGCGAAGCGC
>JBMSWW010000150.1:0-4193 GCA_049425065.1 Chitinophagaceae bacterium | reverse complement strand
ACATTCATGAGCTCTTTTTCTTCTTTTTCTTTCGCCGGTGAAAAGGCATTAGTCCGAGTTGATTTCAATGTTCCACTCAATGCAGAGATGTCAATAACTGATGATACAAGGATGCGTGCAGCTATTCCTACTATCCATCATATTCTTGCAAATCGAGGCTCCGTTATTTTGATGAGCCATCTAGGACGACCTAAAGACGGACCTGTAGATAAATATTCACTTCGTCATCTTGTTGCACATTTACAAGAGTTATTGCCAGGCGTAAAGGTAGGTTTTGCCAATGATTGTATTGGCCAGGAAGCTATTGATAAATCTGCAACCTTGCAAAGTGGGGAGGTGCTCTTGTTAGAAAATCTTCGTTTCTACAAAGAAGAGGAAAAGGGCGACAAAGAATTTGCCATAAAATTGGCGAAGTTGGGTACGGTTTGGGTGAACGATGCATTCGGTACTGCTCATCGGGCTCACGCGTCCACTGCCATAATTGCCGAATTTTTCCCGGCCAATAAACGATTCTTTGGTCTTCTCATGGAAGCAGAGGTAAAAAGTGCTGAGAAAGTATTACATGAAGCCTCCCATCCTTTTGTTGCCATTATCGGTGGGGCTAAAGTGAGTGATAAGATTCTTATTATTGAAAATCTCCTAGAGAGAGCCACTGATATCATTATAGGGGGAGGAATGGCCTATACTTTTTGGAAAGCACAGGGTAAAATGATTGGTAACTCATTATGTGAGGACGATCGTTTAGAATTGGCCTTGGCACTACTAAATAAAGCGGCTAAGAAAGGAGTAAACATTCATTTACCGGTAGATAGCACCATCGCTGATAAATTCGTGAAAGATGCTGCTACAGCTAATTGTGAAAGTGGGGCTATTCCTTCAGGCTGGATGGGGTTAGATATTGGTCAAAAGGCCAGAGAAGATTTTAAAGCAGTGATTCTTTCTGCCAAAACAATTCTTTGGAACGGTCCTATGGGAGTGTTTGAAATGCAACCTTTTCGAGAGGGAACAAAGTCCGTAGCAGAGGCGGTAGCTACCGCCACAGCAGAGGGTGCTTTTTCATTAGTTGGAGGGGGCGATTCTGTAGCAGCAGTTAACCAATTTGGACTTGCTGATCAAGTAAGCTATGTGTCTACGGGAGGTGGTGCCCTGCTTGAATACTTTGAAGGGAAACAGCTACCCGGCATTGCGGCAGTCCAGCGTTAACTTAAATTTAAACAATATTTCTTAAAGCGGCTCAAGGGCCGCTTTTCATTTTAAATAGTATTTTCGTTCACAAATAAAATTCCTATGAAAGGATCAACTCTTACACTTGTTATTGTTTTAGGCCTCTTTTTGATTTTGGGATTCTGGGGCTGTAATTCTTATAATGGATTTGTTACTGGTGAACAGGGCGTAAAAAAAGCCTGGAGTAATGTGGAAACAAATTACCAGCGTCGTGCAGACTTATATGGAAGTGTAATAAAAACGGTGGAAGCTTCTGCCAACTTTGAGAAATCTACTTTGAATGCAGTGGTGCAGGCAAGGGCAGCTGCTACACAAGTTAAAATCGATATTAATGATCCTGCCACCTTGCAGGCTTATCAGCAAGCTCAGGCTAATTTGCAAGGATCATTCAGTCGTTTAATTGCTTCATTTGAGCAGTATCCCGATTTGAAAACTACAAAAGCGTTTCAGGATTTTCAAACACAAATTGAAGGGACTGAAAATCGTATCAATGTAGCTCGTCAGGATTATAACAAAGCAGTGGAAGTATTCAACTTGAGTGTAAAACGTTTCCCGGGAAATATTTTAGCAGGCCTATTTGGCTTTGCTGAAAAAGCTTATTACGAAGCTGACAAAGGTTCCGAAAAAGTGCCAGACATTCAATTTAACATCCAATAAAACACTTCTTTGATACTGTCTTTCTTTGAAAGGTCGAAGCCAATTTTTGAGAAGCAGGATATTGATCGGCTGAAGTTAGCCATAGCGGCCGCTGAAAAATCCACTAGTGGAGAAATCCGTGTGTTTATAGAAAGTCGATGTAGGTATGTGGAGGCCACAGATCGAGCGGCGGAACTATTCGTACAATTGAAAATGCAAGAGACGGCAGCGCGTAATGGGGTGTTGATTTACCTCGCAACTAAAGATCATCAATTAGCAATTTGGGGAGACCAGGGTATACATGAAAATTTGGGAGATAATTATTGGCAACAGCGAATTCATGAAATGATTTCCACTTTTAATACTTCAGATTACGTAGCTGGTATTATTGCCTGTATAGAACAGATAGGCGTGGCGCTTTCCACTCATTTCCCTTATCAAGGGGACGCAGATAAAAACGAACTCTCTGACGAAATAATATTTGGCAGCTAGTATGAAGAAAATTCTGCTTCCCATATTGCTACTTTTTAATTTTTTTTTGCATGGGCAAGTTGAGAATATTATTCCAGCGAAACCACAGCCTGCTAAACTTTATAATGATCTGACTGCTAGTAGAAATTTTCTAACCCATTCACAGTCGCAAGCATTAGAGCAAAGGTTGGTGACATTTGATGATAGTACTTCCAATCAGATTACAGTTGTTATAGTGGAAGACCTACAAGGGTATTCGGTTAATGAATATGCCACCGCACTAGGTCGTAAATGGGGTATAGGGAGCAAGGAGTTCAATAATGGGTTGGTAGTTCTGATTTCCACCGGTGGCGGAGAAGGGAAAAGAGATGCCTATATAGCAACCGGCTTTGGGCTTGAAGGAGCCATCCCTGATGTTATTGCTGATGCCATTGTGGAAGACGAGTTAATTCCAGAATTTAAGAAGGGTAATTATTACCGCGGACTTGAGCGTGCTACCAACGCCTTGATGAAGGCGGCTGTTGGAGAATACAAGCAAGCAAGAACTCGTAAGTCAAAAGTTGATATTGACGTACTGATAGGTATTATTATTTTGATATTAATTTTCATTTTCTCCAAAGGTGGTGCAGGAGGGACGATGGTTTCTCGGAGAGGTCACCGTGGGTGGACTGGAGGAACTTGGTATGGAGGAGGATGGGGTTCTGGTGGAGGATTTGGGGGCGGTTCATCCGGAGGCGGATTCGGTGGTTTTGGAGGAGGTGGATTCGGAGGGGGCGGTGCCGGAGGTAAATGGTAGGTCACTTTAGTTAACTTCGTCTCAATCTCCAAGTGTCAATGAATCGGTTTTTCATAATTTATTTGTTGTTGTTAGGACTTTTCGCATCGGCTCAAAGACCCAGTTTTGTTTACATCCAAACAGAGCCTGCACAACCTTTTGTGGTGAAAATGGGGGGGCAGGTATATAAGTCTTCCCAGTCTGGCTATTTGATTCTTTCTAAATTGACAGATACTGCATATGCCGTAACTGTCAATTTCCCATCTACTCAGTGGCCCTCTCAATATTTTACCCTCAAGGTTAATCATGCTGACAAAGGATATTTACTCAAGGACTTTGGCGATAAAGGATGGGGATTAATGGACTGGCAAAAACTTACTACCCAGTTCAGTCAACAGCCAGTTGTTAAAATTCAGCCTCTTTGTGAATTGAAATCTGATGATGACGATTTTGCCAGCTTACTTGCCAAAGCCTCTGGTGATCCTTCTTTAATAGCTCCCCAAAATGTCATTTCCAAAGAATCATCACCCAAAGAGTCAGTCTCACAAAGCTCTATCATTCGTGATTCTCTTTTAAAAGAAGTTAATGTAAACAACTCGGATAGTGAGCCAGAGCAAACTATTAGGGATAAAGCTGAGCAAAAAGTGGAGTCCATTAAGCAGTCAGTTACTACTAAGTCAGTGATAGTACCTGCCTCTATTGTAACAAGAAGGGCTGAAAGTTCCACTACCGAGGGATTTGGTTTAGTTTTTGTAGACACCTATGCCAATGGTCAGTCTGATACCATTCGTTTAATTATCCCTAATAAAATTCAATCAGCCACACTTCCTCCACATTGTAGAGAGTTGGCTACGCAAGAGCAAACCGATGAGTTTAAAAAACAATTGAGTTTGTTAGCCGCTGAACAAAAAATGATAGAATTTTCTAAACAACAATTAGCTCTTCGCTGTTATTCTACCGAACAGGTGAGAACGCTTTCGACTCTCTTCAATACGGATCAAGGTAAATATGATTTTTTATTGGAGGCATGGTGGGGCTCGTTCGCGGATGTAACGAATCGTCTCGCGTAAAGCGTCTTCGGCACCAA
>JBMSWW010000149.1:0-4205 GCA_049425065.1 Chitinophagaceae bacterium | reverse complement strand
GTGGTCCCATGAGCTTCTATGGCGCTATGCCTGACACCTATAAAGTAGCTATCAATGCCAATCACAAACTAATCAGTAAAATCTTAGGTGCTGATGAGGCTACTCAATCTACCCTGGCTAAACAGGCCTGCGATTTGGCGTTATTGTCGCAAGGATTGCTAAAGGGCGCAGATCTTACTAAGTTTGTAGAGAGAAGCGTAGAGGTACTTTAATCAATTAAACAATTTCTATGTCAAATACATTAATCCCCGCTGAATTCTCGCAGGCACTTTCATCAACGCCTGGCCTCGAAGCAGCCTTTCAAGCTCTTTCCGCCGAGAAGCAAACGGAGTACATCAATTTTTTCAACGGAGCCGAAGAAGGGCCTGCTAGAATAGCCCGAATCGAAAAAAATACGGATCGTATTTTGAAAGGATTTGGAAGAACCGACTGTACTTGTGGCCTTTCGCAAAAAATGCCCCAATGTGATGGGTCACATAAGCAATTAGCTTCTTAATTTAACTACTATGATCAGCCACAATCACCCAGGTTCCATTCAACTTACGAAATAGTAAGGTAAAATGTCCGCTTAGGTCTCCTTTTTGACTTCTTTTCAAATGCCATTTCCCAATAACAAAACAAGCTTCGCTTGATAGCAGGGTAGTTTTTTTAATATCAAAATTTAGCTTGCCCATATCTTCAACACTGGGATAGTTTTTTAAATAGTTAGCCAAGGTCTGCGCATATCCATAAGTGATTCCATTTTTGCCAATAAACATTAACGAATCACTCTCCCAATACCCTTTCATAAAACTGGGTATATCGCCTGCATTCCAGAATTGGGTTTGCCTATTTAATATGCGTAAAATTTCTTTCTCTGCAGGAGGTTGGGCATAAAGTGAGGCTGAAAATAAAAAACCTCCTAATAATATTATTATTTTCATATTAAAATTTTAATGTACTAAAGTGAAAACTCAACTTTATATTTCCCAATATTCCAAAACTTGTAAATGGGTATTGTTCAAGTTCCATGGGTGTTGGTTTATATCCTGGGGATTTATGATTAAAATATGACGGACCAATATCTATACTAACACTAACTTGCTTCTTGCTGAAATAAGTAAATCCAAAGGGGAAATAAGTAGCAGATTTATTTTCACTATCTACCATTGCATGATTTGTATACTTTAGTCCAATAAAAGGAGAAATTTTTTTATTACTTACAATTTTAAATGGATAGAAGGAAATTCCAGCGCCATAACCAATAACCCCTATCCCAATTTCTGCCAATAAGTGATCTGATAATACACGATCATAAGAAATACCTAAATAAGATCCCGTACCTAATACATTAATTGAAAGACTATTTTTTTCATCCTCAAAATCATTTTTTTTCTGCGCATGAAGAAGTGAAAAAAACAATCCCCCAAAATAAAATAAACAAATTATAAATAACTTTTTCTGCATAGAATATTTTTTTAATTTTTTCTTAGCACTGTGCTCTTAAGTACATAAAATACTGCCTTCTCATCCACATATAGTTGATTAAAAAACAACCTGTAATTAATATTAAATACACCCCCCTGTAATCATGCATTTGCTTATAGAACGTAGAGTAATTGATTAGTAACCACATGACTGTTGAAATAATACCTGCAAATACTAAGCATGGGGTAAAAACATTCCCCACGTATTGGTTAAACCTGCGTAAACTGCTAGGTATTTTATAAAAAACTGCTGGCCATTCTTCTTTCACCCCAAGGTATGTATAAGCTATAATGTTACTAAAGCTATACCCCTTTTCAGTTGACAATAGTGAAATGGGCTTAAAAGAAGCCTTATAATAGGCATATATCGTATATAACGTCAACAAAGAAATTACGAATAGCAAAGGAGTCCAGCCCATCCCCAATACAGAAACCAAGGGATTAGCCTCTTTTGACAAATTGGGAGTCAATTGATAGGTGCAATACGCATCATAGGATCGTGAAAATAATATCCAACTTGTGGTGATAGTAAACTTTGCAGTTTTTTTCATAGAATAAATTTCACGAATAAATACAGTTCAATTTCATTTTTTTTATAAGTGGCAAACGGCCAGGGATTACTCGCTGCGCTCGTGAGCCCCATCTAGGGATTATTCGCTTCGCTCATGAGCCTTTGGGGGGGCAACAAGCTTTTAAGAATTCCGGCTGCTTCGCAGCCCTGTGTTTTTTATTTCCATGGCTCACCCAAGCAAGCTTGGCTCGCCCTGAAAACAAAAAACCCCGCACATAATGCGGGGAATTCTTAAAAGCTTGCGGAGAGGGAGGGATTCGAACCCTCGGTACAGATTTAAGTCCGTACAACGGTTTAGCAAACCGGCCCTTTCGGCCACTCAGGCACCTCTCCTCCACTGGTCCGGATCGGGATGGATTCCCGAAGCGGGCGACAAAAATAAAAATAAATTACATGGCAGCCAACTGGACTTTCTGTTGCAATTCCAGGACGTTTTCACGGAAAATGCCATCTGTATCCATCAAATCCTTTACAGTTTGGCAAGAATGGATCACCGTGGTGTGATCACGACCTCCAAAATGTTCGCCAATCGTTTTTAAAGAATTTTTAGTGAATGCTTTTGCCAGATACATGGTGATTTGACGGGCCTGTACAATTTCACGCTTCCGTGTTTTTTGCAGAAGCTTGTCATAAGGTACATCAAAATATTCGCAGACCATTTTCTGGATGGTATCAATAGTAATCTCTTTGCTGGACGACTTCACAAAGTTGCGGAGCACTTTCTTGGCCAGATCCAAGTCAATTTCTTTACGGTTCAAAGAAGACTGCGCCAACAGTGAAATCAAGGCACCTTCCAACTCACGAACGTTATTGCTGATGTTGTAGGCTATATACTTCACTACCTCTTTAGGCATCTCGAGTCCGTCATTCTTCATTTTCTTCTCCAGGATCTCGATACGAGTTTCGTAATCGGGAACCTGTAGATCGGCACTGAGACCCCAGCGGAAACGACTGAGCAATCTTTCCTGCACTCCTTCTAAGTCCTTAGGAGATTTGTCGGAAGTCAGCACCAGCTGTTTTTGTGATTGATGCAGGTGATTAAAGATGGCGAAAAAAGCATCCTGCGATTTTTCTGCTTTCGCAAAAAACTGCACATCATCTAAAATCAACACATCGATGAGCTGATAGAAGTGTATGAAATCGTTAATCGCATTGTTGCGACTATGATCCATAAACTGATTGATAAACTTCTCAGAGCTTACATATAATACCACCTTATTGGGGTGAATTCTTTTTACTTCATTACCGATGGCTTGTGCCAGATGCGTCTTACCCAAACCAGTTCCTCCGTAGATCACCAAAGGATTGAAAGAATTGGCTCCCGGCTTTTCTGCCACAGTTTTTCCAGCGCGTCGAGCTACGCGGTTACAATCTCCTTCAATAAAAGCATCAAAGGTGTAGGCCGGATTTAGCTGAGGATCGATCTGCATCTTCTTCAGCCCGGGTATAACGAACGGATTCTTTACGGGATTATTGATCACAAGAGGGAAGTCCATTTCATTATTGGAGAAAGATTTAAATCCTTGTCCGCTTACATCCATAGTAACAGGCTTGTTTCTGCTGTTTCCGCTGTCCACCATGATACGGTATTCTAATCTGGCCTCTTTCCCCAACTCCCTTTTCAGGGTCTTGGCGAGGAGGTTGACATAATGTTCTTCGAGGTATTCAAAAAAGAATTGGCTGGGTACCTGAATCACCAACACATTTTGTTTTAAAGAAACAGGATGTATAGGCTCAAACCAGGTTTTGAAATGTTGCCACTCAACAATATCCTTGATAATCTTTAAGCAGTTGCCCCAAACTTTTTCTGCGTTCTTATCCATACAGTCGCCCAAGCAGGTTTATCTAGGTTTTAAAGAAGTTGTTAACAGGCCCGCACTTGTTCACTAAGCTTTTCCACATTTGTCAATAAAAAAACTTGCGCAGGGTAGCGAATATCATTAATCGAGCCGAAACAAAAAAACTTTTTACACTCGATTTTTCAGAAATAATTTTTTTTCTTGTTTTTGGCATTTTTTGGCCTGAAAATTTGGAAAATTCAAAATCTATTCGTTACCAAATTTCAGCCCACTTTTTGTCCCTAACAAAGATTTAAGTTACCCTTTTTTCCTGGTAAAAAGCCATCTTTGTCAAACAAATTTCAGGATAAATACCTGACTCATGCAAAA
>JBMSWW010000148.1:0-4219 GCA_049425065.1 Chitinophagaceae bacterium | reverse complement strand
TGATACTGTGCGGACAAGCGCTCTTGCAATAATTGCCGATTTATAGGATTTTTTTTTCGCTCCTCCACGGCAGCCATCACTCCTTTTAAAGAAACGGGATAGCTATAAAAACCTTGCAGTTTAGGATCACGATCCAGATAGTCCAATACTAAAGTGGAGAAACAATTAGTTTGTCGGTAAGGAATATGGTGTACCCGATTCGGCATAGGAATTGCAAAAGTAGTCATATGCTTAGAATCGAGCCACACGGAATGGATGAATATCCATAGAAGACGATTCTCTGTTGATGAGCTCTTTGACCAACTTGCCAGTTCCTGCACCTAAACTTAATCCCAGCATCGAATGCCCCGTAGCTACCACTAAATTTTTATAGGGCTCTACTCTTCCAATAAAAGGTAATCCGTCTGCTGAACAAGGACGATATCCATACCATATATCCTCAGCGGGGGGCATCACAACATCAAGCGAGGGATAAAAACTTTTTACCGCCTTAATAATACCCTTCACCCTGTTCAACCGGGGAACAGATTGATGGGAGGTAATTTCCATAGTCCCTCCAAATCGTAATATATGCGTTTCTAAGGGAGTAACCGCTACCCTTCCTTCTACCAGTATGGCAGGATAATTTAGCAAAGGTTTATCAAAAGTAGAAGTAACTGAATACCCTCTACCTGGCATCATGGGGATATGTATACCCAATAAGGCCGCTGTTTCTCTTCCCCAAGAACCAGTTGCAATTACTACTTCATCAGTCTTCACAAACCCTCCCTCATGGGAAACTCCTAAAATCCTCTTATTGTCAATATGAAAAGAGGTTACTTGTCTGTTAGTAATAATTGATACTCCCTGCTCTTTCAAGTAAAGCAAGAGACTTTTCATGAGTTGATTAGGATTGCAATGTGCATCACACCCAAAATACAAAGCACCTAAGGCATTGATCGAAACAGCGGGCTCCATGGCTTCCAACTCTTTTTTAATGAGGAGCTTCGTGTCCGTCAATCCTAATTCATGCGCCTTTTCTAATGTATGCTGGGCATGCAAAGCTTTTTCCTCAGTTTGAAAAATCTCTAAGAGTCCGCGATGTTGATACCCAAACTGAAAGCCTGGAAGACTCGTCCAGGAAACATATTCATGTTGACTTAATAACGCGATATCGCGCAAAGGAGCAGCTGCCTCATTTACTTTTTTTAAGTTGGCACTACGCAGAAAATGCCAACCCCACTTGATCAATTTCCAGTCCAGCCTTGGTTCTATATAAAAAGGACTGGTGGCATCAAACATCCATTTCAAGCCTTGCCATGCTATGCCAGGGGTAGACAATGGAATAAAATGACTGGGGCAGATATAACCAGCATTTCCATAGGAACAGTTATTGGTAAGATCTGTTTTATCAATGACAATTACCTCATGCCCAGCTTTATGAAGGTAGAGAGCACTGCTTAGCCCGATAATTCCTCCTCCAATAATAACTATTCGCATGTTAAAAAATTAAATAACCTGAAATCCATACGCATAAGGATCATCCGCCGGATCTATCCAAATGGTATTATAGCCATAGATACGCGCCCAGCCCTGCACAGACGGACGTATAGCCTGATAAGGACCCACCTTTAGCTCTTCAACTATTTCTCCATGGAATTTACTTCCAATAATACTTTCATGAATAAAGCTATCTCCTTTTCTCAATTTCCCTTTGGCAGCCCATTGCGCCATCCTTGCACTAGTGCCCGTCCCGCAGGGAGATCGATCAATGGCTTTGTCACCGTAAAAGACAGCATTACGTGCTGTAGAACTAGGATCTAAAACCGCACCTGTCCATAGTATATGTGAGCAACCATTGATAGTAGAATCTTCCGGGTGAATGAAAGTATAGCGTTCATTGATATCGTTACGGAGTGCTCGAGCCCAAGCAATCAACTGCTCCGCTTTATAATTTTCTATCCCTAAAAAATTTTCCTGAACCTCCACAATGGCATAAAAATTTCCGCCATAAGCAACGTCAACACGCAGCATTCCCAAATCAGGACATGTTGCCTCTAATCCCTCTGAATGTAAGAAGGAGGGCACATTGGTTAGCTTAACGGACTCAACTTTGAGCTTCCCCTCTTTATAAGAAAAAGCATAGTCAATCAACACTAAACCTGCTGGAGCTTCCATGCGTAGCTTACCGGGCGTTAAAGGAACTACTAAACCTTCTTCAATTGCTATGGTAATGGTTCCGATAGTACCATGTCCACACATGGGCAAACAGCCACTAGTTTCAATAAAAAGTACAGCCACATCATTGGAGGGGTCATGAGGTGGGTATAGTATACTTCCGCTCATCATATCGTGCCCTCTTGGCTCGAACATCAAGCCCTTTCTAATCCAGTCAAATTCGCGAAGAAATTGTTGTCGTTTTTCACTCATTGATTTTCCTTGTAGCACAGGCCCCCCTTCTCTCACTAGTCTTACTGGATTACCACAGGTATGTGCATCGATACATTCAAAAATAGACCCCGATAATTGGTACTTACCAAAACCTGGGGTATTAATAGGATTAGTTGTTGCCATAGACTAAAATTAATACTTTTGGTAATTGCTTTCTTAAAACTTTTTTATGGAAACCTACGGTAAGATATTGATTATAGCGATGCCCCTTTTCTTAGCCTTTGTATTATTTGAAAAATGGTATGGATGGAAAAAGGGTTTTGAAACTGTAAGAACATTGGACATGATCTCCAGTTTAAGTTCAGGGGTCACCAATACTACCAAAGATGTTTTAGGAATAAGCATTGCCATCATTAGCTATGAGTGGCTTGTGCAACATATTGCAGTATACCATGTACAAAAAAGTTGGTTATTGTATGTGATTGCATTTATTGCATTGGATTTCTCTGGATACTGGGTGCACCGATTAGCCCATAGTGTTAACTTTTTCTGGAACAACCATATTGTACATCATAGTAGTGAAGAGTTTAACTTGGCTTGTGCTTTGAGACAAAGCATTTCAGTCTTTGTAAGAATTTATACTGTTCTACTTTTACCAGCTGCATTATTGGGAGTTCCTTCAAAAGTAATTGCCATCGTAGCACCCTTGCATTTATTTGCTCAATTTTGGTACCATACTAGACATATTGATAGAATGGGTTTATTGGAATACATTATTGTAACCCCCTCTCATCACAGAGTCCATCACGCAATCAATCCAATTTATCTAGATAAAAATTTTGGACAGGTATTTATTTTTTGGGATCGTTGGTTTGGTACTTATCAAGAAGAATTAAAAGATACACCATGTGTTTATGGAATTACAAGACCAGTGAAAACATGGAACCCAATTAAAATTAATTTCATGCATATGTGGCTACTCATAAAAGATGCATGGAGAACTAAGGATTGGAAAGCTAAATTCACTATTTGGTTTAAACCATTGGGATGGAGACCTGCCGATGTAGAAGCAGCTTACCCAGTAGAAAAAATAAAAGATGTTTATCATTTTGATAAATATGATACCGATGCCCCTAAAGGCATGCAAGTATTTTTATGGTGTCAATTATTTAGCTTGTTGTTATTAGTAAGTTACTTGTTTGGCAACGTTGCAAGTATTGGACACAGTAATATATTTATTTACGGCGCTTTTATTTTTGCACAAGTGTATATCCTTACAGAATTTATGGACAGAAATCCAATGGCCTATATTTTTGAAATCATCAAAAACGCTATTTGCGTTGGATGCATTATATATTTCGGGGGATGGTTTGGACTAGAAGAAGTTTGGCCAACGAGTAGTTATATTTTAATTGCCTATTTTATTATTTGTGCTGCAGTGGTAACCACTTATTCCATCAAGCCTACTTCAAAGCATCCTTTGTCAGCTGCCCATCAATAGATCTCCAAATGTTTAATGGATTAGCATTTTGTAATGCTTCTGGCAATAGATGATCAGGCCAATTTTGATAAGATACTGGTCTTAACCATCTTTTTACTGCTTTTACACCCACTGCAGTAAATCTACTATCTGTACTTGCAGGATAAGGACCTCCATGCACCATACTATCGCACACTTCCACACCAGTAGGTACTCCATTGATCACTACCCTGCCTGCATGTAAAAAAGCTTTTTCTACTAATGATTTATGATCAAGTAAATCTTTATCAGTACCCATTATGGTAGTTGTAATTTGACCATGCAATGAAATCCACACTGCTTTAAGTTCATTCATGTCTTTACATTGTA
>JBMSWW010000147.1:0-4233 GCA_049425065.1 Chitinophagaceae bacterium | reverse complement strand
GCGCAACTAGTTACATTTTGTACATTCGTATCAATGGAAAATATCCGTTCGCTGCGAATTGTATTTTTAGGCACCCCTGATTTTGCGGTGGCCAGTTTAGAGGCGCTCCATACCGCTGGCTTCCACATTGCGGGTGTGATCACTGCCCCTGATAAGCCAGCCGGTCGTGGTTTACAGCTACAACAAAGCGCGGTGAAGCAATTTGCAGTGGAACATCAGATCCCCGTGTTACAGCCCGTTAAATTAAAAGACCCTGCATTTATTGCTGCACTCGACGAGTGGAACGCAGATCTGCAAGTGGTAGTCGCCTTTAGAATGTTACCAGAAATTGTTTGGAACAGACCTAGACTAGGTACGATTAATCTTCATGGCTCTTTGTTACCTCAGTATCGAGGGGCCGCTCCAATTAACTGGGCTATCATTAATGGGGAAAGTGTGACAGGTGTTACCACTTTTTTATTACAGCATACCATTGATACCGGAAATATTTTAGGGCAAAAGGAAGTTTCCATTGGAGAAAATGAAGATGCCGGATCGCTCTACAATCGTATGAAAATTATTGGGGCCAACCTTCTTGTCAACACAGTGCAGCAATACGTTGCCGGCACTCTCACACCAACTCCGCAAGAAGTGTATATTGCTACCACCCAAGAGGAATTGCATAACGCGCCGAAAATTAATAAAGAAACAGGGGCTATTGACTGGAATAAATCGGCTACTCAAATAAATAATTTAATCAGAGGACTCAGCCCCTCTCCAGGTGCCCATACTAAACTAGAGGGCAAAATGCTAAAGATCTACAAAGCAGTAAGGCTGCCAGCGCCTTCCGCCGGAATACCCGGCACCACAGAAACTGATGGAAAAACCTTTCTTTATTTTAACTGCGGAAATGAAAGACTATCTATCCTAGAGTTGCAGCTAGATGGAAAGAAAAGAATGAACGTGGAGGAATTTCTAAGAGGTTATCGCTTTAATGCAGGTGCATAACTCATTTCCAACTCAAATATACTCAACTCGCCAACTCCCAATATTGCTGCCGCAGCATTACTGATTCGAATATCATAACCTTCGTTTTGACGAATTCCACTCATCTCGCCTAATACTTTAGCATATACTGTTTTCTGCGTAACGGGTGCGTAAAGTTGCACATAAGTTCCGGGGGCTGCAGCATTAGTCAACAAATAATATTTTCGGTCTTTCCAACCACTGGTCGTTTTAAATACGCCCGCCTTGACTGTTTCTTTAAGAGCCCTTATAGCTAGCATTTGTTCTTCATAGGCATACGTAAAGTGACCCGCTTCTTTGGAGGTCACAATGGTGTCGGTAACAGAGTTAATGTTGACAGGAAGTTCTTTTTGAATAGTAGGAACAGTATCTATTTGATGGCTGGCGGAGTCTTTGACAGCATCCGCTAAATCGCGAGAAGGCTCTTCCACGGCTGCTGGTAAGGGTGTCGCTTTAGCAAGTTCAACTAGCTGAAGTTGCTCGTTTTTTACAACACGGCCCACCAGCTGTTTTTTCTGATTCTTACCAATCCGATAAACCGGAACACCTATAGGTGAATTAATTGAAAAATTAGAATCGGTTAAAGGCACTAGCAAGGACTGACCTAGAAGCAATCCTTTATCATAGGAAATTTTATTAAAGGAAGCCAAAAAACGAGGATGCACATAAAACTTTCTTCCCAGAGAGAAAAGCGTCTCTTTGGGACCCACTTTATATTGAATTGATTTTCGTTTATCAGAAGAGAGAAAAAGATCTTTCGACTGCGCTTCCACAGCAATACAACCAATAATAAAAGTCAATAGTAAAAGAATTCGCATAGACTGATTTGAAATCAAATATCCGTTTTTTTATGAAGTCCTCTTTTTAAGAATCTTTTAAAATTCTTAATTCTTTGGGATAGTAATTATTAACGCGCCCAGGCAACAAATTCACCCAACCTAATGGATGATCTTCATAACAAACTATCTGCCACCCTTTATGAGAGGAGGACACCTGAATTTCTTTACGCTGCAAAAACAAAATGGCCACCTCAAGAGGTAATTGTATTCGCCACACACTTGTTGATAACAGATGGCTCAAGGCCAATGCATGATCGGGAATAAACTTTTCGTGCTTCCACTCCCCCAGCCGGACGCCCGCATACACTATATAGAGATGTTCCTTGATTTTTAAAAAGTCCTCTGTTAGTGGAGAAAGCAGGGCAAACAAGGTTTTTTCTACTGCAAAAACCTCATGTTCACTAAGCTGTACCCATGGACTCAATTTTTCTTTTTCCTTGGGAGAAATCACTGTCAAATTCAATCGTTTAGACCTAGAGGATGACGCTAAATCTGCATGCGGTTTTTGAAGACAGCAACAATAAAACCCTTCTCCTTTTATCTGATCAGGCCAGCAACGATATCCCTCTGAAGAAATAGTCACTCCCCAAGAGGGCTCAATTAAAAGAGGCTTTATAATCGCTTGATGAGTTTGAATCATCCATTGGACGATTTGCTCATTTTCCTCTAACGAATAAGAACAGGTGGAATAAAACAAAAAACCCCCAGGCTTCAACGCCTCCCATGCAGCTGACAAAATACGTTGTTGTCGCTCTGCACAAAGTTTCACGGCCGAAGGACTCCACTCCTCAATGGCAGCAGGATCTTTTCTAAATAACCCACTTCCACTACAAGGCGCATCTAACGTGATCCAATCAAAAAAATCAATAAGTCGTCTAAAATGCTCAGGATCATTATTAGTAACTACTACATTTGAAGATCCCCAACGTATACAGTTGTCACGCAATATCTGCACCCTGCTTCTAATCACTTCATTGGCCACCAATATACTTCCATGGGGAAGCAAGGATTGCAAATGCGTAGTTTTTCCACCTGGGGCTGCACATAGGTCAAGCGCTCGAACAGGACGCTGTGGATCCATTAATTGGGTAAAGGCTTTCTGCTTCAAGATACTTCTCGCCTATTGCACATAATAACAACCCGCATGAAACAAAGGATCGAAAGTAAATGAAGGTCTCTCTTTGAGATAAAATCCATATTGACTCCATGGAACCGGAGTTAGTTCAAAAGGCAATTGTGCTTGTTTGGAAGGGTTCAATCGTAATGAGGTAAGCGTGTCTTGATCTTGATGTCTCTGTAAGAAACATTCCCTATCAAAACCACCAATACCTTCCAGCGAATCAATTAAAAGCGAGGGTAGTTGCACCTTGTAAAACTAAGCACTTATCAAAGATTCTTGATCTCTGCTACTAAGTCTTGTAATACTTTTTTAGCATCTCCAAATAACATGGTGCTTTTAGGAAGGAAGAAAAGCTCGTTCTCAATTCCTGCATAGCCTGGCTTCATGCTTCGCTTGTTGATCACAACATGTTTAGCTAATTCCACATCCAAAATAGGCATGCCAAAAATGGGGGAAGAAGGATCCGTTTTAGCAGCAGGATTTACTACATCATTAGCACCCAATACAAGCACCACGTCGGTGGTTGAAAATTCTTCATTGGCTTGCTCCATTTCCAAGAGTTTTTCATAGGAAACATCGGCCTCCGCCAATAAAACATTCATATGTCCTGGCATACGACCTGCCACAGGATGGATGGCATATTTTACATCCACCCCTTTACCCTCTAATAACTTTTCCAATTCATGACAAGCATGTTGTGCCTGAGCCACGGCTAATCCATAGCCGGGAACGATAAATACTTTATTGGCATAACTCAACAATACAGCCGTATCAGATAATGTGATTTCTTTATGAGATCCCTGTGAGGCCGGACCCGTCACCGCAGTACTCGCGCCTCCACCAAAAGAACCAATCAATACATTAGCCAAGGAGCGATTCATCGCCTTACACATTAAAATTGTAAGCAGTGTTCCGGCAGCTCCCACTAAGATACCTCCGGTCAACATTACTTTATTATCATACAAGAAGCCTCCGCAAGCAGCGGCTACTCCCGTAAATGAATTCAATAAAGAAATTACAACCGGCATATCGGCACCGCCGATAGGAAAAACGAAAAAGATTCCGTATACCAATGACAAGATAAAAAGCAGATAGAAAATAAGACTTCCTTGGGCAGGAAGAAAAGTAATTAAGTAAATAGCAAGTCCTAGAATAACTCCCAACAGCACCAGGTTAAAAATATGTTGCCCCTTAAATGAAAAATCTTTGATAGAGCCATTCAGCTTTCCCCAAGCTATAATACTACCGGCAAATGAAACTGATCCAATG
>JBMSWW010000146.1:0-4305 GCA_049425065.1 Chitinophagaceae bacterium | reverse complement strand
GGGCCGTCAAAGACTATGACGTTGATAGGCTACAGGTGTAAAGGTGGTAACATCAAAGCCGAGTAGTACTAATTGCCCGTACGCTTTAATTTTTTTTCTTTTCGAAGAAAAAACAAGGTACTCACTAACTTTTTCCAATATGTTAATCTTATTGCTGCAGTAATGCAGTCAAGATCTTATGGTGGTTTTCCCGAGGGCGTTCACCTCTTCCCATTCCGAACAGAGAAGTTAAGTCCCTCATGGCCGATGGTACTGCACCAAAATGCGGGAGAGTAGGTAGCTGCCATATTTATTAGCCCAATCGGTTTCCGGTTGGGCTTTTTTATTCCCCCCCCCTCTATCAAATTTTCTTTCTCTATAGTTTAATGCTATTGAATTGTCGAGGGGTAACTGTATCTTACTTAAGTACTCTAAACACCGGATAACGATTATGATCCGGCTCATACCATGGTGAATTCTTGAATACAAAATCTAATTGCGCTCTTGCGCTTTTGGCAAAACTGGTATCGGTTGCTCTGCGTTTCTCTAATTGTGTTTTCAAGGCCGGGTGCTGCTTCAGATATTCCGCAGCCTTATCTTCAAATACATAGGCCGAGTAACCTTCTTTTTGCCCCAGGATGGCATCAAAGTAATTCCAGGCAAAGTAGGAGTCTTCACCCTGTGGTTCCAGGGTCTCTATTAAAAATCGGTTGGCTTCTTGATTCATGGGAATATACCAGTCTCCTTTGCGAAAACGAATGGTTCCTTTTTGTTTACTTACCACTACATCACCGTTAAGATGATGCATTTCATATTGGCGGGCACTTGTTTTATAGTCTTCTATTCGATACCATTCCACGGTGATGGTCGTGTCCTTTTTTAGTTGACTCATTTGTACTTTATTGGCCTTGAGTCGTTCAATAACCTTCCACCATCCCTGGGGAATGAGGTACGCACTGGGCTTTTCTACAACAAGAGTGGGGGTGAACTTTTCAAATATTTTTACGGTCTTGGCAAAAGGTTTATTCCGATCATAGTACAACCGGGGAAGCCCTGACACTTCACTGGCTTTGTACCCGGATTCATATCCTTTAAATTCATATTCTTTGTAGCTAGTTTGATCAGATTTCCAGCGAAGAGGGAAACTGTTAGCATTAGAAGATGCTTTCTTTGCTTGCGCTCTTAATTGTTTAATCTCTTCACTATTCTTCGAAGTAAACTGAATAAAACTTTTCATTAATTGATAAGTAGCATCTACTCTTTGCGGGTAGGGCTTGAGCATGTGAGTTTCAGGAACAAAGGCAAAACTGTGAAAGAGGGTGGCATATCCGCTCGCATAACGAGGACTGTCCCAATACTCTGTCCATCCATTCTCAGGTTTATCTCCCCAAGAGTTTACATAGGGAATCAGATCGTAACCTCTTTTTTTCATATCCTCATAGAGGGCTGGCTCAAATACATTACTAAGATAATCCCCCATAGCACCACCCAGTTTGCTATGTTGTGTAGTCAGCAGCGTCATTACGTGCTGATAGTCGGCTCCGTTGCTTACATGATTATCTACAAATACATCGGGGTCGCATTCCTGGAAGATAGCGGCGAAAGAAAGCGCTTCCTTAGTATCACATTTTATAAAGTCCCGGTTCAGGTCTAAGTTTTGTGAGTTTCCTCTGGAGCCGAATTCTTCGGGGCCTTCTTGATCTACTCGATAGTTTTTACTTCGGTTTAGACATCCTCCAATATTATATACAGGAATGATAGCGAGTACCACATTGTTTGGTAGGGGCATTTTTCCGAAGGCGATATCGCGTGCTAGTAGCTGTGAAGCATCAATGCCGTCGGGTTCTCCCGGGTGTATGCCATTATTGACGAGGATAATTCTTTTATTATCCTGCTTTGCTTTTTGTAATTGTGTGTAGCCTTGATTGCTGACAATGGCCAGATGAAGTGGAATACCCGCATCAGAAGGTCCTTTCTTCTGGAGGGATATTTTACTAGACAATTGGTCTAATTTTTCCCACCAGGAAATTAGTTCTTGATAGCCAGAAGTTTCTTGTCCATTTGTTTTTTCAAATCGGGTAGGGTGTGGTAACTGCGCATAAAAACCATTCGTGATAAGTAGCGAAGCCGACAACAAAAAAACAATTTTAACCATGGCGTCTGTTTGTATAAAAATAAGGCAAATAAAAAAAGGCACTCTTATGAAGTGCCTTTAATAATGAGGTATAAAATAAATTATTAAGCAGCCGTGTTTACTTTCTTAGCCAACTTACTTTTAAGGTTAGCCGCTTTATTCTTGTGAATGATACCGCGCTTGGCTAATTTATCGATCATTGCAGCCACAGAAGGGAATTTTTCCTTCATCTCGCCAGCTGCGGTTGCTTTTAGGTCGCGGATTGCATTACGGGTAGTTTTTCCGTAGTATTTGTTATGCTCACGACGCTTAGCGGCCTGGCGGGCGTCTTTCTTGGTTGCACTGTGATTAGCCATCTAATTTCTGTTTTAAGGAGAGCAAAGGTAGGGGGAAAGCCTCTTTTTGCCAAATTTTAATAAAACCTAAATTAAAGTGAAGGGGGTAATTTGGGCTATAAATGCAAGTTTTCAACGATATTTGTGGGCCTAATTTTACCTCTTTCCTAACATCTTGATATTCATGAAGGATTTCTCCTACATAACCACCTCGCACCCAGCGTTCGTGGAAGGGCTATACAGGGAATTTTTACAAAACCCTGCCGCTGTGGACCCTGATCTCCGTAAGTTTTTTGAGGGGTTTGATTTTGCGATTTCCACGCAGTATAACAGCATCAATCAGGAAGCGGCTACACTCACTGGTAGCGAACCTGACAGCTCTCCCATTAATTGGCAAGACGAAATCAATGTATACCGCTTGATTTTGGGATACAGAAACAAAGGCCATCTGATTGCAAAAACAAATCCCATTCGTGCTCGTAAAGACAGGGGTGCCAATATTGATCCTGCGCATTATGGATTTCAGGAGACCGACATGGATAAAACATTCCATGCAGGTAATTTTTTAGGATTGGGAAAATCGACTTTGCGCAGCATCATTGCTCATCTAGAAAAATGTTACGCCGCTAGTATTGGAATTGAATTCAAATATATTAGTGATCCTGTTAAAACGCAATGGTTAACAGAAACTATTGAGCAACGTATGCTGCAGCCTCTTCCCTTGAATAAAAAACGCAGAGCCCTTGAGAAATTAAATCAGGGGGTTATGTTTGAACGATTCTTACACACCAAATATGTAGGACAAAAACGTTTTTCTTTAGAAGGAGGAGAAACTACTATTACTGCATTGGATACTATTATTTCTGCTGCTGCCAATGAAGGAGTAAAAGAAGTAGTGATTGGCATGGCACATCGGGGTAGATTGAATGTATTAGCCAATATCATGGGGAAAACCTATGAACAGGTGTTTAGTGAATTTGAGGGCACCGCAAAAGTGGATCAAACCATGGGAAGCGGAGACGTTAAGTATCACATGGGCTATGGAAGTGAAGTGAAAACTATCGATGATAATACTATCAGCTTAAAGTTAATTCCCAATCCTTCTCATTTGGAAGCCGTGAATCCGGTGGTGATTGGATTTTCCAGAGCCAAGGCTGATATCATGTATCATTCGGAGTATTCAAAAATTCTCCCGGTTTTGATTCATGGAGATGCTTCTATTGCCGGACAAGGAATCGTATATGAGGTTTTACAAATGAGTTATCTCAAAGGATATTATACCGGAGGTACACTTCATTATGTAATCAATAATCAAATCGGATTTACGACAGATTTTGATGATGCGAGAAGTGCCGACTATTGTACTTCTCTTGCTGCCGCCATTCAGGCGCCTGTTTTTCATGTAAACGGAGATGACCCTGAGGCGGTCATCAAATGCGCTGAGATTGCTACCGAGTATCGTCAGAAATTTCAAAGTGATGTTTTCATTGATATGGTTTGTTACAGAAAACATGGCCACAATGAAGGCGACGATCCAAAGTTCACGCAGCCTCACCTTTACCAGTTGATTGATAAACATCCTAATCCTCGCGAAGTGTATATTCAGTATCTGTTGAACAATGGGGATAGTAACGTTCAAGAGTTGGCCAAGGAGATGGAGAAAAAATTCTGGCAAGATCTGCAGGATCGACTGGATGAAGTAAAGCAAAATCCTCTTCCTTATCATTATCAGCCCCCTGAATTATCTTGGAAGAAACTACGCAGAGCTACGGTAGAAGACTTTTTGCAGTCGCCTTCCACTGCAATCTCTGAGCAAGCTTTTGAAGTATTGTTTAAGTCCATCATGTCATGGCCCTC
>JBMSWW010000145.1:0-4394 GCA_049425065.1 Chitinophagaceae bacterium | reverse complement strand
TGACAATGAATAACCGATGGAAGATGAATCCATCTATTTACCCAGTCACAGACGGCAATCTGAAAAGCTAAATAACGTTCAGAATCATCATCAAATCCGTACACCTTATCCCTATCCAGCAAACCATTGATGTCAACAAGATACAGATCATATCCAAGAAAATTTGTTTTCTCTTTTATGATACTATAATGAAAAAAACGTGGCCCTAAATAGGCACCCCCTTCATGCACCAACTCCCACTCATGTTTATACAAAAAGGGGGTTCGATGCATTGGAATAACTACTTTGGCTATATGACCCAATTGACATTGGTACTTGGGAAGGGCCCCCACCACGTCCCCCAAACCTCCTGCTTTAGCCATGGGAAAGCACTCTGCTGCTACGTGTAAAATTTCCATAAAAACTGTTTGGGACTCCTTTGTAATTTACATCATTTTTTTCTGTCCAATCGCAAAATATACTACTTTCAATGCTATTAAATACCAACCCATTGCTATGAGTCAACAAACTAAATGGTCACAGTTCAGTGTATTGATCAGTGTCTTCTTCTTCTGGGGCTTTGTGGCCGCGTCGAATGATATTTTAATTCCTGTTTTTAAGGAGAAACTTAACCTAGAGCAGTGGCAATCACAAATGGTTTCCTTTGCTTTTTATGTAGCCTACACCGTGGGCTCGTTAATTTATTTCTTTGTTTCAAAATTAACAGGAGGCGACATTCTCAATAAAATCGGTTATAAGAATGGGATTGCGCTAGGGTTGATTATTTCAGCATTAGGCTCTATTCTTTTCTATCCAGCAGCTGAACAGGCTTCTTTTAATTTAATGATCACTGGGCTTTTTATTGTAGGACTTGGATTCTCCCTTCAGCAAACTGCCGCCAACCCATTAGCTATTGTGATGGGAAACCCTAAACTGGGTAGTCAGCGTTTAAGTATGGCTGGCGGTATCAATAATTTGGGAACCACTATTGGCCCTGTAATTGTGAGTTTAGCCATTTTCGGATCGGTTTCTTCCAGTGCAGGAGTAGCCAGTATTGAAGCGGTTAAAACTCCCTACTTGATTTTGGGAATAGCTTTTGTCTTGGTGGCGATTATTTTTAAATTTTCTTCTGTACCTAACAAAATAGATTTAGAAAAATTAGCAAGTCAGGAAGCCGAAAATGCATCATTAGTTCAACACAAAAAGAGCGTTACCCAATACCCTCAATTAGTAATGGGTATGATCGCTATCTTCCTTTATGTAGGAGTGGAAGTTTCTACCGCTTCTAATCTTCCCGAGTTCATGAGAATTCACACCGGTATTTCTACTGATAAAATTGCTCCTTATGTGTCCTTATTCTGGGCCAGCTTAATGATTGGCCGCTGGACAGGATCTGTAGGCGCATTGGAAATTGGTAAAAGTGGTAAACAAATACTTCGCTTTTTGATGCCCTATATCGCATTTGGTGTATTCTTATTGATCAATAGTTTGGCAAGCCATGATGTAACCCCCTTCTATGTGTACGCCTTTGTCATTGTAGCGATGATTATTGGAGATATCTTGAGCAAGGGTAATCCGGCCAGACAATTGCTGATTTTTTCACTAATGGGCATCGCCGCTACCGCAGTAGGAATGTTAGCAGACGGAATGATAAGCGTGTATGCTTTTATCAGTGTGGGATTATTTTGTTCTACACTTTGGCCTTGTATTTTCACCTTGGCCATTGCAGGACTGGGCAAACACACAAATGAAGGATCCGGTTTATTGATCATGATGATTATGGGAGGAGGATTTGTAAGCTTGTTGCAAGGATTTTTAGCGGATGAAGCTTACCTGGGTATTCAGTGGTCTTACTTAGTGGGGGTTGCCTGTTTTGCTTATCTGGGATTCTATGCGGTTAAAGCAAAATCAATCTTGAAGTCTCAGGGAATAGATTACGACAAATTAGAGGGTGGTGCTTCACATTAATAGAATAACTGGCCAATAAGATGGAAAAGTATGCAGTAGGTATTGATATCGGCGGTACCAATACCAAATTTGGAATTGTTGACCGTGAGGGTAAAATATTGGTACAAGATCGTATTCTCACCAACGCCAAAGAAACCGTACAGGGGTTTATTGAAGATCTGTATGAAAAATTAAGTCCCATGGTTCAACAAGCGGGAGGACTCTCTCAGTTTGTGGGTATTGGAATAGGGGCTCCTAATGGAAATTATTACACTGGTAATATAGAACACGCCGCCAACCTGAAGTGGAAGGGCATTGTTCCACTTGCTTCTATGATGCAGGAAAAGTTTGGATTGCGAGTTAAGTTAACCAACGATGCAAATGCCGCCGCCGCGGGTGAACAACAATTTGGCTGCACCAAAGGCATGAAAGACTTTATTACGATCACCTTGGGAACAGGTGTGGGTAGTGGCATTTTTGTGAATGGAAAAATTGTATTGGGGCATGACGGATTTGCCGGAGAATTGGGGCATACCATCATTCGTCCCGGAGGCCGTTTACATAAGGGAACAGGGATACGTGGACCTCTGGAAGCCTATGCCTCTGCTACAGGCATGCGAGAAACTGCCCTAGAGATGCTGGAACAGAATCCCAATCAGGAAAGCCTGCTTAGAAATATTCCATTGAATGATCTGACTAGCGAAAAAGTATATGACTGTGCCGTAAAAGGTGATAAAATTGCTATCGAAATCTTCAAGTTCACTGGGCAAATTTTAGGGGAAGCACTAGCCAATTTCATTATGTTTTCATCACCCGAAGCTATCGTCTTATTCGGAGGGGTAACTAAAGCGGGCGATCTATTGCTCAACCCAACTCGCGAGGCGATGGAAGCTAACCTGGTTCAAGTATTTAAGAACAAGGTAAAGTTGGTGTTCAGTCAACTTAAAGAAGCAGATGCTGCTATACTGGGCGCAAGTGCATTGGTCTGGGAAGATGAGTAATCAGCGTTTCTTCAATTGAATCATAAACACGCCAGGAACAGCTCTTTGTCCTTCTTTATCGGAAGGGCGTATAGTTTCTTTTCCGTTAATTAACATCATGCTGCTTCCACCTCCATCTAAATTTAACGCCTCCACACAACCCAGGCTTTGTAGTAATCGGGCTTCTTGCAAAAGCGTAACCCCCTCTGCCTTTCCAGGATTTCTTCCTTCCACCACCAAAAAAACTAATTCATTGCTAGAAGTATAGCCCATGGCCGTACGTGGATGTCTGTCATTTATAGCTTTCCCGGCAAACTTCAACTCTTCATTATTACTTATACGTACTTCCCCTTGCTGAACCAACACAGGTCCGCCACCAACTGCATCCTGCATTTTCCATTTTTTAACTTTAACAGTAGACGGTAGCATAGACAGAAACCCTGGACTTGTCAATTCAGCTAGGGAGTCTTTTTTAACAGCCACCGGAACCTGGACAGCCAATGGAAGGGAAGAAGATGAATCAGTATATAGCCATGCAATATCCGCCTCTCTTTTACGACTGATTCCAATAGCACTTCCAATAGGATGACGATAGGTAAAAGTATCTTTCCCTTTTCCGGCTAATGAATGAATATTGTACGCCACTAATCTTCCGTCTTTAATTACCAGATTTAAATTTTGATGCGTGCTGAAAGAGAAAAAGGTAGTGTTTACTACCAAGAGTGGTTGATTATTCTTGTTATAAAAACCACTAGGAGTTAGCCTTCTTTTATAACTGGTATCTGCATGAAAAGATAAATTCTTATCCTTGAGATCGGCCACAACTGCATAAGCAATAGAGGGTTTTCCATCCATGGAGTCCGTAGATACCCATACTTGCACAGAAGAAGGTAAAGGTTGAAATAAAGCGTCTACTCGATACCAATTAATCTGAGAAAAACCCGGTACAAATGAAAGAATGGCAGGTAATATTGCTATGCATTTACTCATAGCAGTAAGTTACAAATTACTAACTAATTATTTCTTTCATTTTGCCATTGAGTGCGACCATATCCTGAAATCACGTGCTTTTCACTATGGTAGGAAGACCGAACCAATGGGCCACTTTCAACATAGTCTAACCCCAATTGATATCCGATTTCCCGGTATTCTGCAAACTCATCAGGGTGCACAAATCGCAGCACAGGCAAATGTTTCTTAGTAGGTTGTAAATATTGACCTAGCGTTACCACATCACATCCATTTTCTTTTAAATCACGAAGGGTTTGTAAAACTTCCTCTTTTTGTTCTCCCAACCCCAACATAATCCCACTTTTAGTTCGCATTCCTCCGTCTTTAAGTGTGCGGATCACCTCCATACTCCTCCAATATTTAGCCTGAATTCTCACTTGTCGAGTGAGTCTTTCCACTGTTTCTACATTATGACTCACCACCTCGGGATCAGCTTCAATTATTCGCTGGATATCTTCTTTCTTACCTTTAAAATCA
>JBMSWW010000144.1:0-4407 GCA_049425065.1 Chitinophagaceae bacterium | reverse complement strand
ACAACTGAGGACCGCATTTGGCAAGTCAGCCACCCGCCAACTACGCTCTCAGGAAATGGTGCCTGGTGTAATTTACGGGGGTGCACAGGAGATTAGCTTTTCAGCTCCTGTGGCTGCATTTAAAAAACTCGTTTACACACCTAACTTCCAAATTTGCGAAGTGAAAATTGACGGTAAAACCTACCGTACCATTTTAAAGGATTTGCAATTTGATAAGGTAGATGATAACCTGATCCACGTTGATTTACTGGAGTTGGTAGAGGACAAAAAAGTAATCGCAGACATTCCTCTGAAATTTGTAGGAACTTCTAAGGGCGTTAAAGACGGAGGAAGACTAGTAACCAAAATGAAGTCCTTAAAGGTAAAAACATACCCTAAGTATTTGCGTGAGCAAATTGAGGTGAGCATCGATAACTTGGAGCTGAATGGTAATATCCGTGTGGAGGATGTTCAAGTGCCTGAATATGAAATCATGAACTCTCCCCGTATTCCCATCGCTTCTGTAGTAATGACTCGTCAGTTGAAGCAAGAAGAAGCTGCCGCTCCTGCTGATGCCAAGAAGTAATAAAAACCTTTTGGAAACTTATCAACCCGCATCCTTTGATGCGGGTTTTTTATTAGGGAAGGCCGATCTTTGGCCCTTTAAATCAACCATGAAATTTTTGATTGTCGGATTGGGAAATGTGGGCGATGAATATGCACATACCCGTCATAACATAGGTTTTGATGTAGTGGGCTCTTTTGTGCAACGTCACGGTGCACAATTCCGTATCGACCGATTGGCGTATGTGGCAGAGGTAAAATGGAAGGGCAAAAGCTTTGTTTGTATTTGTCCCTCCACCTATATGAATCTCAGTGGCAAGGCGGTTAAATATTGGATGGACAAAGAGAAAGTATCCTTAGAAAATATATTGGTAGTCTTGGATGATCTGGCTTTACCCCTAGAGAGGCTTCGCATCAAACCCTCGGGTAGTGATGCCGGTCATAATGGATTGAAAAGTATTCAAGAACAGCTCGGAACAACAGAGTATCCTAAATTACGATTTGGTATAGGCAATGATTATCCCAAAGGAATGCAGGCGGATTTTGTATTAAGTAAATGGAAGAAATCAGAAGAATCCTTAGTACAACATAAAATTGTACATGCGGTGGATGCTATCGAAATCTTTGCTACACAAGGAATCGCGACTGCCATGAATAATTACAATAACCAGCTATTTCAATAGTTATGAAAATACTTTGTATAGGAAGAAATTATGTTGCACATGCCAAGGAATTAGGTAATGAGGTGCCGGAAGATCCAGTAGTGTTTATTAAGCCTTCTACGGCGTTGCTTCCTACGGGGCAGTCTTTTTCAATTCCTTCGTTTACAAAAGATCTGCATTATGAATGTGAGTTGGTATTGCGCATTGCAAAAAACGCCAGGAATATTAGCAAAGAAGAAGCTGCCACTATTTATGATGCTATCACTGCTGGAATCGATTTTACCGCACGGGACGTGCAGCAACAATTAAAAAATAAAGGACTTCCATGGGAAAAAGCCAAAGCCTTCGATGGTTCGGCTGTGGTTGGACGATGGATTACGGCAACTGAGTTTACCAACAAGAGTGATATTCATTTTGGACTCAAAAAAAATAGTGAGTGGGTGCAACAAGGGCATACGGCTAATTTGATTTTTGATTTTGATACCTTACTTGCTCATCTCTCACTCTATTTTACGTTGGAGGCCGGAGACTTAGTTTATACTGGAACGCCAGCTGGAGTGGGGCCTACCGCTTCTCATGATGTTCTTGAAGGTTTTGTGGGAGAACAATCTGTTTTTCAAATGAACATCCAATAGTAACCTGTCATGAGTGAGCATATTCAACTATTGATAAGGGCTTACGAATTCATGTGTCAGGTAGAGGCTATGGCTTCTACCTATGAGGCCAACCGAACGGTTTGTAAATATGTGCATAGTACTTCTAGGGGACATGAGGCCATTCAGCTGGCCACTGCCTTTCAATTGTTTGCGCATGATTTTGTAAGCCCCTATTATCGTGATGAAAGTTTGTTATTAGGACTGAGCTTTACTCCCTATGAGCTCATGCTTCAGTTATTGGCTAAAAAAGAAGACATTTTTTCAGGGGGGCGCAGCTATTATAACCATCCCAGTTATAATGGTCCTGGTAAACCGTTAATCATACATCAATCCAGCGCTACCGGGATGCAAGCAATCCCAAGTACTGGCGTTGCGCAAGGAGTTCAGTATTGGGAAAAACTTAGGGCCCTTCAAGTGGCCAATATGGATGCAATTCAGCCGGGCTTTATGCGAGGTGATAGTCCTTCCGTGATAGTATGCTGTATTGGGGATGCCAGTATGACCGAAGGAGAAGTGAGTGAGGCGTTACAATTTGCTACGCTTAAAAAACTTCCTATAATTTATTTGGTCCAGGATAATTTTTGGGGAATCAGCGCCACCGCTGAAGAGATCCGTACTACGAATGCCTATGAGTATGCAGCAGGGTTTAAGGGCTTGCATCGGGTACAAGTGGATGGCAGTGACTTTGAAGCTTCTTATTCAGTCATGAAAGAGGTTATCGACTTTGTGCGTAAAAACCGTGAGCCTTATTTGGTGCATGCACAGGTTCCTTTACTCGGTCACCATACCAGTGGCGTGCGCAAAGAATTTTATCGTTCACAAGAAGACTTAGATAAACATCAACTACATGATCCACGCGTAAAACTCAGAGCTAGGTTATTGAGTTTAGGAGTAGTAGAGGATCAACTTAAAGAGATCGAATATAAATCCACGCAGTTAGTAGAAGTTGATTTTGCAAAAGCCTTGTCGGCGCCCGATCCGGATCCTGTTACGGTGATGGAACATGTGTATGCGCCCACCCCCGTGGTCATAGAAACTGGCCATCGCAACAGCACTGATGCGAATAAAATTCCCATGGTGGATGCGGCCATTATTGCCATCAAAGAAATTTTAGAAGATTATCCCGAAGCATTGTTTTACGGGCAAGATGTGGGCAAACGATTAGGAGGTGTATTCAGAGAAGCCGCTACACTCGGCGAGCAATTTGGCGAGCATCGTGTTTTCAATACGGCAATTCAAGAAGCTTATCTGGTAGGATCTACTGCTGGTATGGCGGCTACAGGCTTACGTCCCATTGTAGAAGTTCAATTTGCAGATTATATCTATCCAGGGTTTAACCAACTGGTTACCGAGCTTTCCAAGAGTTGTTATCTCAGCAATGGAAAGTTTCCAATTCCTATGATTCTTCGTGTTCCCACTGGTGCCTATGGGGGTGGGGGACCTTATCATAGCGGATCGGTGGAGTCTACGCTGTTAACTATCAAAGGAATTAAAGTGATCTATCCTTCCAATGCTGCGGACATGAAGGGGTTAATGAAGGCTGCTTATCTGGATCCAAATCCTGTGGTAATATTAGAACATAAAGGACTTTATTGGAGCAAAGTGCCAGGTACTGAAGAAGCAAAAACGCCAGAGCCAGACAGAAACTATTGTATTCCGTTGGGCAAAGGACACGTGGTCCTAGAGGCCTCACTGGAAGCAATAGACAACGGAGAGTCCGCATTGATTGTCACCTATGGAATGGGGGTTTATTGGGCGCAGGCGGCTGCAAAACAATTTAAAGGTCGCGTTGAAGTAATTGATTTACGCAGTCTGTATCCCTTGGATGAAGAGTTGATATTTGAGCGGGTGAAGGTGCATGGCAGATGTATGGTGCTTACCGAGGAGCAGCAAAGAAATTCATTTGCCGAAGCCTTAGCCGGACGAATTGCGATACAATGTTTTCGATATCTGGATATGCCTGTGAAAGTGGTAGCCTCCCTAGATCTACCAGCAGTACCTATCAACGTAGTTTTAGAAGCGGCAATGCTTCCCAATCCAGATAAAGTAGCCGTCGCGCTCCAAGAATTATTGGAAGGTTAATACAATCGCTCAATATCCCATGCAGTAGCTGAGAGGTTGCTTAATCTTTACGCAACTCTGTTTTTATCTGCAACTCTTTTAATTGATGCTCATCAATTGTAGAGGGGGCATCGAGCATTACATCTCTTCCCGCATTGTTTTTTGGGAAGGCGATAAAGTCGCGGATACTTTCGCTGCCTCCTAAAAGAGCACAAAGTCGGTCAAAGCCAAAGGCAATGCCTCCGTGTGGAGGAGCGCCGTATTCAAAGGCGCCGAGTAAGAATCCAAACTTATGTTGTTGTTCTTCGGCATCCATGCCCAAGGCGGCAAACATTTTCTCTTGTAATTCTCGCTGATAAATTCTGATGGATCCACCGCCAATTTCATTTCCATTGAGTACCATGTCATAGGCATTGGCCTTGATGGAGGAATAGGGATGACTCAAGTAATTAGCCGCTTCTGTGATCACAGGGCTGTTGTTGATC
>JBMSWW010000143.1:0-4443 GCA_049425065.1 Chitinophagaceae bacterium | reverse complement strand
AATTCAAAGGCGGGTGCCGGCATTTTAAAAGCATTCATTATGCTAAAAAGAAATTTTATTCCTTTCTTCTTGGTGGGAATTCTTTTCCAGTCAATATCAGGCGATAGGTACCATTGACGTTTCCTCAAAATATCAGGACGGTTAAAGGTGATATTACCATTTGCATCAAGGGCTTTGTTCTCTCTTCCTCCGAAAAGTCCGGAAGCGCCATATCCAACTGCAATGCTTAGCCAATTGGGAAGTTTACTGCAGGAAAAAAACGGTTTTAAGGATACGCTGGCCCAATAAGTTTGTCCATTATAATCTTTCAGCATACGTTCACTGAAACTATGTCCAAAAAGTTGGTCAGTGCGTCTGTTTAGTTCATTGTCTATATAATTCATACGATGAAAAGAAAATTTCAATCGTATTCGTTGTTCGTCCCAGGCTAGCTCCTGTGCTATTAAGGTTCCGCTTCCCAGCAAATTAGCACCAAAATCGCCCCAGCTCCATCCCCACTCTTTGCTGAAGCCGTCTAAAATTTCAATAGCTGTTTGATAGGCAGCCCCGCTTAACCCCCCAAACCAAATTCTTTTTTTTCTTTCCATGCCTGCCCATCTCCACAGTTCCATACTGGCTATACTTTCTATATACGCGCTATACAAATGACCGGCTTTGTCCACTTGTTTCCATTCTTTCCAGTCATTAAAGCTGTGAAAAGAAGACTGTGGGTATTGACTATACCAAGCACTATAAAGTGCAACCATAGTCCCCCCGTATCCCGCAACATTGGCCGCAATTACCCAGTTGGTTTTTTTCTTTTTAAGGTGTGGTGCTAAATCTTGGGCATATGGGCTAGTGGTAAACACTGTAAAAATAACCAGTGAAGTCAAATAAATCAGTTCCTTGTATTTCAAGCAGGAAAACTTTCGCATATCAATTACAAAACTAGGTAGCTAAGCGTTCACTTAAGAAGTCATTTTTTGGTACCTTTCCGACTTCAAAATTTTGCTACATGGAGGCATTGATTCAACAAAAAGCAAATGCTTGGTTAAAGGGTAATTATGATGCTGAAACCAAAGCGGCTGTTTTGCGTTTGCTGCAGGAGGATCCTAAAGAATTAGCCGATGCATTTTACCGAAATTTAGAGTTTGGAACCGGAGGGCTGCGTGGTTTGATGGGCGTGGGTACTAACCGAATGAATAAGTATACAGTAGGGATGGCTACTCAGGGTTTTGCTAATTATTTAATTAAATGTTTCCCTGCCGGTCTATCAGTGGCCATTGCTCATGACAGTCGCAATAACAGTCGTTTTTTTGCAGAAACTACCGCCATGTTTTTGCGGCAAACGGTATTAAAGTATACCTCTTTGAAGAATTAAGACCGACTCCAGAGTTGTCTTTTGCTATTCGCACCTTAGGATGCCAAGGGGGGGTTGTGTGTACTGCCTCTCATAATCCCAAAGAGTATAATGGATATAAAGCCTATTGGAATGATGGCTCGCAGTTAGTTTCGCCCCATGATAAAAATGTGATTGCCGAGGTAGAAAAAATCAGTTCTGTAGATGAGGTGAAATGGAACGGCGGAGATCATTTGATTCATTCGCTGGGCACAGCTATGGATGAAAAATATCTCGAAATGGTCAAAAGCTTGAGTATTTATCCTTCAGTTATTGAAAAACAAAAGGACCTCAAGATTGTCTATACCCCCATTCATGGAACAGGAATTAAGCTGGTGCCTCTGGTATTACGAAAGTTTGGATTTGAAAATATTCATGTAGTAAAGGAGCAGGAAACTCCTGATGGCAATTTCCCAACAGTAGAATATCCGAACCCTGAAGAAAGTGAAGCGATGAGCTTAGGGCTCCGCTTAGCGGCAGAGTTGGATGCCGATATTCTTTGTGGTACTGATCCGGATGCCGATCGATTGGCCATCGGGGTTAAAAATAGTCAGGGAAAATGGGTGTTGATGAATGGCAATCAAACAGCTGTTCTCGCTTTTAATTATATGCTGGAAGCGAGAAAAGCTAAAGGCATTAATCGTCCTAATGACATGGTGATTACTACTATTGTGACTACTCCCATGATCGATGCCATTGCCAAAGGGAATGAGGTGAATTGTTATCGGGTACTTACCGGATTTAAGTGGATTGCTGATTTGATCAGACAAAAAGAAGGACAGGAGAATTATATCATTGGTGGGGAAGAAAGCTTTGGTCTTATGATTGGTGATCAAATCAGAGATAAGGACGGCGTAAGTGCGGTGGCTTTGCTCTGTGAAATGGCGGCCTATGAAAAAGAGAAGGGGAGAAGCCTGTATGAAAAAATGGTAGACCTCTCGGTGCAATATGGGTTTTACAAAGAGCATTTGATTTCCATCACCAAAAAGGGAATGGATGGTCAACAAGAAATTGCCGATATGATGGAAGGATATCGTAATAATCCTCCTTCTTTGATCAATGGAATTGAGGTAGCCAAAATTTATGATTACGAAATACAAGAAGCCAAGGAATTAGCTAGCGGAAAATCCTGGAAATTGGAGCTACCTAAATCCAACGTGTTGCAATTTGTATTGAGCGATGGCTCGGTGATCTCTGCACGTCCCAGTGGTACAGAACCTAAGATTAAATTTTATTTCAGCGTTAACGCGAAACTGGAATCGGCTGCTGACTATAATCGAGTAGATGCTCAATTAGACCAGCGAATTAAAGGCATTATTGCTGACATGAATTTATGAGACCAACGGAAGATACCTACCGCCACCAGGGGTTGCGAAAAAAACTAGTGGATCATTTACGCAATAAAGGAATCACCGACGAATCAGTATTGCAAGCCATTAGTCAGATACCTCGTCATTTTTTCTTGGATTCTGCTTTTGATGAAATCGCCTACGAAGATCGTGCGTTTCCCATTGGAGAAGGACAGACGATCTCCCATCCATACACAGTGGCCTATCAATCTCAGCTATTGGGAATCAAGCGTTTTGATAAAGTATTAGAGGTAGGAACAGGGAGTGCTTATCAAGCCATGGTACTTGCTATGCTCGGAGCACGCGTATATACCATTGAAAGACAGAAGCCACTTTTTGATAGCAACAAGAAGTTTACTTGGCTACAGAAACAAACCGGCATTAAATATTTTTATGGAGATGGATTTGAGGGCTTACCTACCTATGCTCCATTTGATCGGATTCTTGTTACTGCTGCCGCACCCTTTATCCCCGAAAAATTACTACAACAACTAAAACCTGGCGGTTGGATGGTGATTCCTGTGGGAGAGGGGGATGTACAGCAAATGAAAAAGATCACGATTTCGGCCGAGGGAGAACTCATAGAGGAGCTCTACGATCAATTTTCCTTTGTGCCTATGTTAAGTGGTAAAAAAAGCTGACGCTTTATTCTTACCTTTCCTTAACAAAACCTTGTTATGCGTATAGGACCTTTTTTGATCAGCGCAGCCCTGACGGCCGGCTTGGTTGTTTTATTTGATCGTCCCCTAGGTAAAATACCTGCATTGGGCCCTTTGTTGAGCCCACAATATGGATTTTGGCAAAATGCGGAACCTCATGATAAAGACTTTTCTCAAGAGATTACAATTGCTGGATTAAAGGATGATGCAGAAGTGTATCTGGATGATCGATTAGTTCCCCATGTGTTTGCCAGTAACCAAGAAGATCTTTATTTTATACAAGGGTATTTACACGCTAAATTCAGATTGTTTCAAATTGATCTGCAAACAAGAGCAGCCGCCGGAAGAGCTAGTGAATTAGCTGGAAGTAAAGCGATTGCCTATGATAGAGAACAACGTAGGTTGGGAATGGTTTATGCTGCGGAAAATGCCTTGCAGGAAATGGAAAAAGATCCTATTTCTAAAGCGGTCTTTTCTGCCTACACTGCAGGAGTGAATAGCTATATCGATCAGCTCACGGTAGCTGAACTTCCTATCGAGTATAAATTAATGGGTATAAAACCTGAGCGTTGGTCAAATCTTCGCTCTGCTTTACTACTCAAGATGATGGCTAAGATGTTATCTTCCGGCACTGAGTCTGATCTTACTAACACAAATGCAAAAAGTATTTTCCTCCCTGATGAACTAAAAGTGCTTTACCCGCAAGTGCCAGACTCATTATTACCTATTGTTCCTAAGGGGACTATTTTCACAAAGCCAGGTATTGTTCCAGTAAAACCTTCTATCGCAGATTCTCTTTATTTGATGCATCGTGATACAGTAAAAGCACGCCCACGCTATCAACCCGATCCATCCAACGGCAGTAATAACTGGGTGGTTGCTGGTACAAAGACAAAAAGTGGGGTACCAATTTTAGCCAATGATCCTCACCTGGAATTATCGCTGCCTTCCATATGGTATGAGATTCAGTTACGAACACCTGATCACAACACTTATGGAGTTTCTCTTCCTGGATGTCCTTTTGTGATTATTGGTTTTAATGATAGCATAGCTTGGG
>JBMSWW010000142.1:0-4483 GCA_049425065.1 Chitinophagaceae bacterium | reverse complement strand
TTCTTAAATTTTTTTTGTGCGTAGTTTTTGATCGGAGCATATAAAGGGTAGTGGAGCAGTTGGCCGATTTTAGCAGGTAGCCACCATAAAAACTTCTCTATTTTAGAAATGGGCACTCCTAGTTTTTTCTCCAGTAGTACGTATGCTGTATCAGGAATTTCATAGACCAATTCTTGCATGGCCGCGGTCAATTTTTGATTGAAAAGATTATTTCGTTGACCATCGCTTGCTAGAGGGGGTACTTCTTTTGAGGTGATGGGTGTCCCAAAATTCAAGTGAACGTTCTTTCCAAATAAAGTGAATGAACTATAGTTGATTCCTACAGGAATTACTTCTAACGGAATGCCCGCATCCCAGGCTTGAATAGCTAATCTTGCAGTCCCTTTTTTTAAAGGGCGAAGATGCCATTCATTCACGCAGAGTGCTTCGCTGTAAATAGTCACAATACTTTTTTGTTGGAATAAGTTGACACAGCTATTGAAAGTTTGATAGTTGACATTCAGATTTTCAGTGCCTTCACTCGTTCTGTAAACGGGCATTATTTTCAATTGACGTAATAGTTTTGCATGTGTTTCGTTACGAAAAGCATCTCCCCGTGCCAGGGCCCACACGGGTTCTTGAAAAACCGTATCGAGTAGGATAGAATCCAAAAATGAATTGGGATGATTGGCCGCCAAAAGGATAGGACCTTTGCGCGAAAGGACGGCAGGATCATTGATGACTATCTTTCTACATAAAACCTTGATAGCCAGTCTTGTAAAAAGTTTTAATCCTTGGTAAAGCAAGATCTGATTTTTAGTGAAAATAGGCATATTCACTGTATCTTTGCCTCCCCGAAATAAAACCCTCGGGATCTACTCATGTTTCACAACATTATTTCAAAACAACTAAACGCTGATGTACAGGAGAGCGGAGCTGAAATTTCAGCCAGCGCTACAGCGACAACAAATGCACCTGTAGAAGCAGTAGCTACTGCTCATGATGATTTTGACTGGAGTGTAGACAAGCGTAATGTGACTTCTTATTCTGCTACAGAAAAGGAGAAGTATCACAAAGTGTATGAAAACACTTTTATTCAACTAAACGATGGTGAATTAATTAAAGGAACTGTTGTTGGTTTAACAAAAACTGATGTGGTATTGAACATTGGTTTCAAAAGTGATGGTCTTATTTCATTCAATGAATTCCGTGATATCCCCGGCCTTGCGGTAGGTGATGAAGTGGAAGTGATGATCGTTGAAAAAGAAGACCGTAATGGTCACCTGAATTTAAGCCGTCGCCAGGCCCGTATTACACGTGCTTGGGAACGCATTGTGGAAGTTCACAAAACTGGTGAGGTGATCACTGGTACTGTTACCTCCAAAACTAAAGGTGGGCTTATTGTAGATGTATTTGGTATGGAGACCTTCTTGCCAGGTTCACAAATTGATGTAAAACCTGTAACTGATTACGATCAGTTTGTAGGTAAGACCATGGAGTTCAAAGTGGTGAAGATCAACGAAACTATCAAAAATGCTGTTGTGTCTCACAAGGCGCTTATCGAAAGCGATATCGAAGCACAACGTGCTGAGATCATGAGCAAATTGGAGAAAGGCCAGGTATTGGAAGGTATTGTGAAAAATATCACCGATTTCGGAGCCTTTATGGATTTGGGTGGGCTAGATGGTCTATTGTATATCACGGATATTTCATGGGGTCGTATCTCACATCCTTCTGAAGTGTTAAAGCTTGACCAGAGGATTAATGTAGTGGTACTTGACTTTGATGATGAGAAGCGTCGAATCAGCCTAGGCTTGAAGCAGCTGACTCCTCATCCATGGGATGTATTAGGTGACAATATCCTTGAAGGTAACGTAGTGAAAGGCCGTGTAGTGAATATCGAAGATTACGGTGCTTTCTTGGAGATTCAGCCTGGTGTTGAAGGTCTTGTTCACGTGTCTGAAATTACTTGGGCAAATACTCCTATCAATGCAAAAGAATTCTTCAAATTGGGTGATGAGCATGAAGCCAAGATTGTAACCTTGGATAAAGAAACTCGTAAAATGAGTCTCTCTATCAAACAGCTTAGCTCAGATCCTTGGAATGATATCGATGCTCGCTTCCCAGAAGGAAGTCGTCACGATGGTTTAGTGAAGAACATCACTAACTATGGAGTGTTTGTTGAATTGGCTCCTGGTATCGGTGGAATGATTCATATCAGCGATCTGAGCTGGTTGAAGCGTTTCAATCATCCCACAGAGTACACGAAGGTTGGACAGCACATCGATGTGATCATCCTAGGAATCGATAAAGAGAATCGCAAACTTCAATTAGGACACAAACAATTAGAAGAAGATCCTTGGAATACGTTGCAGGATACTTTTGCCATTGGCAGTGTACATGAAGGATTAGTTACTCGCCGTGATGATAAAGGAGCTACTATCCAACTTACGTATGGTTTGGAAGGTTTTGCTCCTAACCGTCATTTAGCAAAAGAAGATGGCAAGAGTATTGCTGCTGACGAAACTGCATCTTTTGTTGTTATTGAGTTTGATCGTAACGAAAAGCGCATCGTTCTTTCTCACACCCGTATTTGGGAACAAGGAAAGATTGAGGAAGCAGAAGTGGCCAAGAAAGAGGCTCGTTCTGACGCCGATAAAACTAAGAAGGCGGTTAAGAATATCCAAAGCAAAGTGGAGAAAGCAACCTTGGGAGATCTGGGTGTTCTTGCTGACCTCAAAAAGAAGATGGAGGAGAGTGGCGATGTTAAGAGTGCTGAATAAGCATCTTCATATATCTACACAAAAGGCTGTCCTATCGGGCAGCCTTTTTTCGTGAGTCAACCATGCCTCTAACTAAAGAGCTTGGTATATTTGCGGTGACCGACCAACACACATGTCAAAAATCATTAAGCGAATATTTCGCGCCAATTTGGTGCGCAAGATGGTATTTTTTACCGTGGGGATGGTCTCATGGCCTGGCCTGGCGGTAATCAATAAACTCCGCATCAGCGGCATGGAAGTGTTGAAAACACTCCCTCCGCAGAAAGTGCTTTTTGTAAGTAATCACCAAACCTATTTTGCTGATGTAATCACCTTCTTCCATATCTTTTGTGCTTCCAAATGGGGCAAGAAAAACAGGCTTGGCTTACCGTATTATTTGTTGAATCCCTTTACACGGGTAAATTATGTAGCGGCTGTAGAAACCATGAAAGACAATCTGCTTACCCGCATGTTTTTACTGGCTGGCGGACTTACTGTAAAACGAACTTGGCGTGCGGAGGGCAAAGAAGTACGTCGCGGGCTAGACCCTTCTGATGTACGTAAAATTACCCGGGCCTTAGAGAAGAATTGGGTAATCACTTTCCCACAGGGTACCACCAAGCCTTTTGCTCCAGGTCGTAAAGGAACGGCTTTGATCATTAAGCAGGTACGTCCTATTGTGGTGCCTGTAGTAATCGGTGGATTCTGGAGGGCCTTTAATAAAAAGGGGCTCAAGCTGAAAAAAAGAGGAACCCACCTGACGGTGAATATTAAGCCTCCCCTAGAGATAGATTACGAAGCTCCTGCAGAGTTGATATTGGAACAAATCATGGATGCCATAGGGCAAAGTAAGGCACACATGCTAAAAGGCAAACATCATAAGATTGTTGCGGGATAATTATCTACTACTCCTTTACAAATAACGCCTTTAGCTCTGGGGCATCATCCGGTTTCATTTTTCCACCCAAAATCAAGCGAAGCTGTCTTCTGCGAAGAGCACCATCGTATAATCTCTTTTCCTCTTCGCTGGTGGCAATTACCGGGGGTACAGGTCTGGGTTTTCTATTCGGATCGAGGGAAACAAACGTGTAGTAGGCCTCGTTGCTTTTATAGCGATATTGATGTATTAGGTCTTCTCCCCATACTCGCAAGTGAATTTCCATTGAGGTGTTGAACGCCCTTGTGATTTTGGCTTCAATATGCACCGTGTTTCCCAACTTGATAGGATTTTCAAATGAAATATTATCCACGGAGGCCGTAACGCAGGGTGTATTACAATGTTTTTGTGCAGCAAGTGCAGCCGCAATGTCCATCCAGTACATTAGCCGTCCTCCCATCAAGTTCCCAAAAAGATTGGTATCGTTAGGGAGTACGAGCTCTGTCATGAGGGTCAAACTTTCTGAGGCGCTTTTTGGTTTCATGCGTTGGTTTGTGCAAAGATACTCATGATTCTCATGCAGGCTTCTGCTGGGCTTATTCTATTTTTGCAGGGTAAGAATATTGCCTTATGAATAATTCCCGCTCAGTCATTTCTTTTGACAATACCCAAAGAGCCTTCCAGCATAAAACAGATGATGAGCTGAAGAAAGCTCGTTTTCTGTTCGGTCTTATGTCGAATCCTGCCTTGGTTAAAATGGGAGCTTACTTAACACCTATTGCCCTACGTATGGGCTTACCCATTAAAGGACTTATTCGAAAAACCTTGTTTGCGCAATTCATCGGCGGAGAAAATTTAGAGCAAA
>JBMSWW010000141.1:0-4512 GCA_049425065.1 Chitinophagaceae bacterium | reverse complement strand
ACGACCTTGCTTATCAAAAATGAATACACTGAAGGCCCGATGCAGATAGCCTTTTACATGAGCCTCCATTTTCTCACAGGTACCAATAGGGTGGTCTAGCTCATCTACTAGAATGAGTTCTGTTTTTATAAAAGAGTCCGAAACCATTAGATAAGACGCAGCTGATTTTTAACTCCGGCTCTCAGCACAATCAGAAACTTTTGAAAATTAGGAATTCGAATGCGGGCTTCTAGCACAGAAGCTGGTTCCAAGCCTCGTATCTTTTTAAATAAAGAGAGATAGTATTTGTACGCCACATAGACCCCAAAGCGACACTTAAAAGGTAACTGACTGATGCCTATGTAAGCCGCACGAAAATCTTGCAGTATGTCCGCCTCAATGGCTTTTTTATCCGCTACTGTGAAGTTGGTAAAATCACAACCCGGAAAGTAGACTCTGGAAAGTCCCATATAATCCGCCTTGATATCTCTCAAAAAATTCACTTTCTGAAAGGCCGCGCCCAATGAACGAGCGGAAGATTCCAAGTGTACGTAAAGCCCTTTGTCGCCCTCACAAAAAACATGCAAGCACATGAGTCCCACTACTTCTGCTGAGCCATAGATATATTCTTGATAGCCCGCTGTATCGTATTGTTGCTTGGATAGATCCATCTCCATACTATGAAAGAAGGCATCAATTAATTTGAGATCGATTTGGTATTGATTGACCGTGCGCTGAAAACTATGCAGAATGGGATTTAAACAAATACCTTCTTTGATAGCCCGATAAGTGTCCGCTTTAAAAGCAGCAAGCAGGGCTTCTTTATCATGATCATGGAAAGTGTCGACAATCTCATCGGCCAATCGAACAAACCCATAGATATTGTAAATGGGCTTTCGAAGGTCTTCGTGCAAGAGCCGGATAGCTGATGAAAAAGAGGTGCTATACCTCTTGGTCACCAACTGACTGCACTCTTCGCTGGACTGATGAAAGTATTCGATCATGCGTTTAAGATAAGAACTTTATTGGAATGACTTACTTACTTCTTTGGCCACCACCTCTCCACTGATGAGTGATGGAGGCACTCCTGGACCCGGCACGGTTAATTGTCCGGTGTAAAAAAGATTACGTACCTTCTTACTTCTACAACTCGGACGAAACACCGAGGTCTGTAACAAAGTATTGGCCAACCCATAGGCATTGCCCTTGAAGGAGTTATAATCCGCCTGAAAATCTGACACTGCATACATTTTTTTATAGATGACAGCATCTTTGATGGACTCTCCTAAGTGAGCTTCCATACGCTCCACAATCCTATTGAAATAATGTTCTCGTAATTCTTCAGTATCACCGGTAAGACCCGAAGCCACCGGAATTAAAAAGACAATATTTTCACAACCCTCAGGTGCCACCGCATTATCAGTAGCAGAAGCCACACTCACATAAAACAAGGGAGCGGTGGGCCATTTGGGATCTTTATAAATCTCTTGGCCATGCAAAGAGAAGGGCTCATCAAAGAAGAGACTATGATGGATAGGGTTTTGTAGTTTTTTATTCAGTCCTACGTAGTACATTAAGCAGGAAGGGGCCATGGTGCGTTTTTCCCAATAGCTCGCTGAATATGACTGATAGTTTTTGGGTAGAAGGGTCATTTCTGTGAACTGATAGTCTGCGCCGCTTACCACCGCATCAGCATCATAAATACTCTTGGTGGTTTGCACGGAAGAAATGCGGGGTTTTCCGGCGTCACCAGATCCGGTTGAGGCGCCCACTTCAAAATTGATACTCGTAACAGGCTCTTCAAACTTAAACTCTACCCCCAACTCCAAAGCCAGCTTGTACATGCCCTCCACTACCGCATACATGCCTCCTTCGGGATACCAGGTGCCTCCCTTGATATCGGCATAGTTCATTAAGCTATAGAGAGCAGGTGTTTCTTCTGGCAAGGCGCCCAAAAATAATACAGGAAATTCCATCAATTGACGAAGCTTGGGATGCTTAAAATGATGGGCAATATGTTTACTGATCGAAGTGAGTAATTGTAATTTGAATGCCCCGTTGATGGTTTCCCAATTCATAAATTCCAGCAAAGAAAGACCGGGCTTATGTACAAATCGACCCATACCCACCTCGTACTTTATCAGGGCTTCTTGTAGAAATTTATCTAGTTGTGCACCACTACCGGGTTCTATTTCTTCGAATGCTCTTTTGAGGGACTCGTAATCTGCCGGCATATCGGTGAACCCGTCTTTCCAGTATACCCGATAAGAGGGGTCGAGTCGTTTCAGGGCATAATAATCGGCCACTTTTTTTCCGAACTGCTCAAAGTAGCGATCAAAAACCGCGGGCATCCAGTAAAAGCTGGGGCCCATATCGAAAACAAAGCCATTTTCTCGTAACTGACGGGCACGCCCCCCAGGACCTGCATTCTTTTCCAAGACCGTAACTGTACAACCCGCTTTAGCTAAGAAAGAGGCAGCGGACAAACCGGCAAAACCGGCTCCAATAACAATGACAGATGGTTTTTTCACAGGGCAAAGTTCAGTGGTTTTAGGCAAAACCTAATTTTTTTAAGATATAGTTGTTTTTACGTACGAGACTTGTCGAATTTTTTCAGAATTTAAAGTAGAAATTAATATAATATGATGAGTAAAAACAAATACCTCCAAGGGAAAATTCAGAAAATAACTGAGAAAAAAACCTGGATTCAACCTGTAATTACTGATATCGATGTGCAGCTGGTAAAACAGCAGGAGGAAGAATTATTCTTGCAAATGTTAGGAGACCCGGAGATATTTCAACGATTGGCAGATAGTGGAGGTGGAAGTGCAGGATAAATTGATCCAGATATGATCACCCCACCTTGTGCAGCGACACTACTGCTGCATTTTTCTGATCTAATTGTTCAAACACTGAGTTATTGCTCACAAACTCAGGAACCATTTCCTTCATCTTGGCCACCATCTCGAGTTGTGCAGCAGGATTAATTGCTAATTGAAAGAGTAACTCGAAATGGTTTTGCAATCCTTGTTTTTCAACTTCTGCAGAACGAACCTTTGCAATTAGAATTTTTTCATGATGTGTGGGTAAAGTGTTCTCTGCATCATTCAATAACTCTTCGTATAATTTCTCACCGGGACGAAGTCCTGTGTACTTGATTTCTATATCTACCCCAGGCACTAATCCGGAAAGACGAATCATTTTACGAGCCAGATCTACAATGGGTACAGGCTTACCCATATCAAATACAAATATTTCTCCCCCCTGTCCCATGGATCCCGCCTCCAATACCAATTGTGTGGCTTCCGGGATTGTCATAAAATATCGAATGATATTAGGATGCGTAACAGTTACTGGGCCGCCATTTGCAATTTGATCTCTAAAACGAATCAAAACAGAACCATTGGAACCCAATACATTTCCAAAACGAGTAGTAATAAACTTGGTGACACCGTCATGGAGAAAAGACAATTGCTGTACATAGATTTCTGCCAAGCGTTTGGAGGCCCCCATTACATTCGTTGGGTTCACAGCTTTGTCCGTAGAGACCATCACAAATCGCTGCACCTGGTATTTTACCGACAGATCTGCAATCAACTTAGTGCCTCCCACATTTGTTAATACGGCTTCCGAAGGACAAAGCTCCATCATGGGTACATGCTTATAAGCGGCCGCATGATACACCAACTGAGGATGAAATTGCTGGAAAAGGTCTTCCATCCTACCTTGATTACGAACATCTCCCAAAAAGAAAACAAGCTTGGTGCCATTAGTCAGAGTGGTAAGCTCAAGCTCTAATTCATGTAAAGGTGTTTCTGCTTGATCACAGACAACTATCGTAGAAGGATGATATTTTAATAATTGACGAACAATTTCACTACCAATAGATCCGGCACCCCCGGTTACCAATACTCGCTTACCCGCCAGTTGATTGTCTAGCTCTTGGTGATTCAACTCAATGGGGTCACGCTCCAACAATTGTTCAATCTTAATAGCCTGAAGCTGTTTTTTGGTAAATTGACCATTGATCCATTTCTCGAGCGGGGGAACATTTAGTACCGTTACATTTTCCTCCAAACATATCTCAACCAACTGTGCACGACGAGTAGTGGGAATTGAAAAGGTGGAGATAATCACCTCATCAACATCATGTATTTTAAAAAGCGTAGGTAGATCCTCAAATGAGTAAATTTTAACCCCATCTACCACTTTTTCCGTTTTTCTTGGGTTGTCGTCTACATACGCCACCACTTTAACATTAGAAGTAAGATCATGCTCCAACACACCCTTAGTAGCAAATCCCGCTTCGCCTGCGCCGTAGATGATAACATACTTAGGATTAAGTTTGGAGTTGCGGAGATAGGTAAACCCATATTTAACAGCCACTCGATACGAAATGAGAGCCAAGAAGCTCAACATGGCGTAGACGATAATAGTCACCACAGGCAATGAAATGAATGTTTTTTCATTGACCAACGAAACAACACTCAAGAGAGACATCGCCGCCACACTCACCAATATTGAAAAACTCAC
>JBMSWW010000140.1:0-4514 GCA_049425065.1 Chitinophagaceae bacterium | reverse complement strand
AGCCAAGTAATTACCAATAGTATATGGAATTACAAAATAACCATCCGCCAGTCCTTGCATCAATGCAGAAGCCCCCAAACGATTGGCACCATGATCACTAAAGTTAGCTTCACCTAAGGCATAAAGACCTTTCACCGTGGTCATTAGTTCGTAGTCCACCCAAAGTCCACCCATAGTGTAGTGAACGGCAGGATAAATTCTCATGGGTACTTCGTACGGATTTTCTCCGGTAATCTTTTCGTACATATCAAAAAGATTACCATACTCTTCCTTCACAACCTCTTTACCTAAACGAATAAGTGTTTCTTGATCAGGATTCGCAATACCTTGTTTATTCGCCTCAGCTCTTCCGTATTTATTGATCAGATTGGATTTAAAATCCAAATAAACTGCCTGTCCTGTAGTTCCTACACCATAGCCGGCATCACAACGCTCTTTAGCCGCACGGGAAGCTACGTCACGGGGAACCAGGTTACCAAAGGCCGGATAACGACGCTCTAAGAAATAATCTCTATCCTCTTCCGGAATATCATTAGGAGCACGCTTGTCTCCTAATTTAGCAGGCACCCAAATTCTTCCGTCATTTCGTAAAGACTCAGACATCAGTGTCAATTTAGACTGATGATCTCCACTCACAGGTATACAAGTTGGGTGAATTTGCGTAAAACAAGGATTTCCAAAATAGGCACCTTTTTTGTGCGCCTTCCAAGCAGCAGTTACATTGCTTCCCATGGCGTTTGTTGAGAGATAAAAGACATTACCATATCCGCCTGTGCATAGTAATACAGCATGTCCAAAATGACGCTCCAGCTCACCAGTTACCAGATTACGACAAATAATTCCACGGGCTTTGCCCTCGATCACTACAACATCGAGCATCTCATGACGAGAATACATTTGCACGTTACCCAAGGCTACCTGTCTTTCCATGGCCTGGTACGCCCCTATAAGCAACTGCTGACCTGTTTGACCAGCCGCATAAAAGGTACGTTTTACCTGAGTACCTCCAAAAGAACGGTTATTGAGTAAGCCACCATATTCACGAGCAAAAGGAACGCCCTGAGCCACGCATTGGTCTATGATATTGACACTCACTTCGGCTAAACGATGTACGTTGGCTTCGCGTGCACGATAGTCTCCCCCTTTAATCGTATCATAGAATAAACGGAAGACAGAGTCTCCGTCATTCTGATAATTTTTTGCTGCATTGATACCCCCCTGCGCCGCAATGGAGTGCGCACGACGAGGAGAGTCTTGAAAACAAAAGGCTTTTACTTTATATCCCAACTCACCCAGTGAAGCAGCCGCAGAGGCGCCAGCAAGGCCAGTACCCACCACAATTACTTCCAACTTACGTTTGTTGGCCGGATTAACCAGTTTACAATGTCCTTTGTAATCTGTCCACTTATTGTCTAAAGATCCGGAAGGAATTTTTGCATCCAGCATAAAAGCTAGTTTCTTGATGAAGAATTATTTTACCCAACCCAGGTACATACTAATAGGCATCATAGCAAATACCAAAGGAACTAAAATTGAAAAAGCGGTACCCGTAGCCACGATTATTCTCAGGTATTTTGGGTTGCTTACGCCCAAAGTACGAAAAGCACTCTGGAAGCCGTGTAGCAAGTGCCAGGCTAATGAAATACACCCAAACACATAGATCAAAACGACCCAACCATTGCTGAATACTTCCAGCATTTTTTGATAGAGATCAATTTCCTCTCCTAATAACCAACCCTGGTTACTACGATTGGGAATCCAGAAATCTTTTAAATGCATTACTAAAAAGAGAAGAATGATGGTGCCTAAAAAACCCATACTGCGGCTGTACCACTTGCTTCCGTTGTTACCCATGGCTACAGCATAGCCTTTTTTACGAGAAGTCCTGTTCTTGAATTCCAGCATGAGCCCTTGAACAATGTGCAGGATAAATCCGACAAATAAACCAATTTCCAAAATACGAGGAACAATGTTTGAGCCCATAAAGTGAGCCCCTTTATTGAACATTACACCGCCGTCCATTGCCCAAATACAGGCATTAAGCGCCACGTGTACAATCAGAAAAAGGATGAGAAAAATTCCGGTCAAGGACATCACCCATTTTTTTCCTACAGAAGAGCAAAACAACTCAGACCATTTCATCTGTGTAGTGTTTAATTGGTTAGGGTTCGACCAAGTTGTATAGTCGAATCTTTAGGTTGCAAAATTAATGCGCAATAGCTAAAAAAAATAAAAGATTTAAGAGTAAGATTCCTCCCATTTTCAGCCCTCGATTCGCCGTACCCCCATGGATTCCAGCTTGGCCAGCAAATGAAAGGGGGTATAGGTTCTCCAGTCATAAAGTTCCAAAATCGACAGGTAGCGATTAATTTTAGCTCTTTCAAACTCTAACCGGGTGGAGGGGGGAAGATTTAGGCAGGCGATCCACCCATTATTATCCCTAAGTTCTTCTTCTAATTCTTCGTAGTAGTCTAAGTTGTCACTATGAAAATTCAACACATTTTCGCTAATCAGAATAAAGCGGTAGATACCCTGCGCCATAAACTTCTCCAGCACCTCCCATTTTAACTCCATAATATCGTTCTCTATGGCATCATTCCACTCTCCTATTAATTCAATAATTGCAAAACCCTCTTCGTAATCCGCCAACAATACTTTTAAATAGAGAGTTCTACTTCCAAAATCATCCCATTGAGGATGGATAAAGTAATTGTAGATAGTTTGAGAAAACTCAAATTCCGAATACTCCCGTTTATAAAAAGGAGAACGTTTGTCATTTTCACTCACATAGAGATGTCTCCAGTTGTAGAAAGGCTCCAGCGTATGCATTCCCTAACTTTTCTCCAAGCTCACTAAGGCTTTTTTAACACTTCCCTTTTGAAGCAGCAACTCTTTTGCTTTTTCGTAATTCGTAATTCCGGAACGTTCCATGAGCATGTGTGTTCCTCTGTCAACCAATTTCTCATTAGTAAGTTGCATATTGACCATTTTGTTATCCTCCACCCGACCCAGTTGGATCATGACAGCCGTAGAAATCATATTCAACACCAGCTTTTGTGCCGTGCCGCTTTTCATACGTGTGCTACCAGTAACAAATTCAGGACCTACTACTACCTCCACTGGATAATCAGCCGCTGCGCTCATGGGGGCTCTAGGATTACAACATATACTTCCTGTTACAATTCCATGCGCACGGCAACGTTCTAACGCACCAATTACATAAGGCGTGGTTCCACTAGCCGCTATTCCAATCACCACATCTTTATCGGTAACATCATGGGCTTGTAAATCTTTCCATCCCTGCTCATAATCATCTTCCGCAAACTCTACCGCATTGGTAATAGCCGTTGTTCCCCCTGCAATTATTCCAATCACCAACCCATAGGGAACTCCATAAGTAGGGGGACATTCACTGGCATCGACAATACCCAGGCGTCCGCTGGTACCAGCGCCGATATAAAACAGTCTTCCTCCCATGAGCATCTTATCTGCTGCTGCTTCAGTTAATTTCTCTATTTGAGGAATGACTTTTTGTACAGCAAGTGGCACTGACTGATCTTCTTCGTTGATCAGTTGCAGTAACTCTGCAATGGATTTCGATTCCAAGTGACGATGACGGCTGGGTTGTTCAGTTATACGTTCGAATGACATAGAATAAATTAAGAGTGAAAACGGACCAATCCCTCCATGGGCGTTTTGTATATGTGGCCCAATTCAAATTCATAACTATTAGATAAATGTTTAACAACATCCTTAAACCCATAAGACACTCCGCCGGTAAAATGGACGGGGTATTTCCAGATTTCAGGATACTTACAGAGGTGTTGAAAAAAGAAATCATTAAGGCCATCTTCAATGATATTTTCTATCATATAATGCCCTCGATTTTCAGCCAGGAAACGCGCAAATCCTGCAAGGTATCTGTTTGCTAATGGTTTTTTATAAACATTCTCTAAAATCTCAGGAGCGGAAGTGGTAAAGCTGGCATCAAATCGACCTCTTAACTCTTCATCAAAAGTTCCATAGAGATAGTACTGAATTACTTTTTTCCCCAAGTAGGCCCCACTTCCTTCGTCTCCCAAAACATATCCTAATCCAGGACTATTACGAACTATCTTTTTGCCATTAAAAAAACAAGAATTGGAGCCCGTTCCTAGGATGCAGGTAATCCCTTTTTCATGACCACAAAGAGCTTTAGCGGCTCCCATCAGGTCGTGAGTAACATTGATTTCCTTAATTGGGAGAACATGTTGGATAGCCTTCTTAATAGAGCGGGCATTGGCAGGATTTGCACAACCTGTTCCATAATAATGAACAGCCTTAACAGATACGTCCTTTAATTTAGGAACCAGCTCTTTTATGAGTAGTGTCTTAATTTCTTCCGTATTAAGAAAATAAGGGCTAATACCCTGCGTATAAATCGATTTATTCTTCTTTCCGTCGAGTATACACCATTCAGCTTTGGTAGCCCCACTATCCGCAATCAATTGTACAGCCATGATTACAACTTCTAC
>JBMSWW010000139.1:0-4526 GCA_049425065.1 Chitinophagaceae bacterium | reverse complement strand
CGCTGGTTCCAAGATTTACATTGGCAATTCCACAATCGCTTCCGGCTGAAGAGAGGAATTGTTCAGCCTCACGTAAGTTAAGGGTCATGATAGCGGAGGAAAGTCCTTGTGGTACTCCATTTTGAATAGCAATGGCTTCTTCCATTGTATTATACTGTAATAAGTAAAGAATGGGCGCAAATGTTTCTTGTTGTATAATGCTAAAATCTGGCTTCGCCTCTGCGACACAAGGTTTCACAAAGCAACCACTTTCAAATCCTTTGCCCTCAAGTAATCCTCCTTCCACTATAAAGTTTCCTCCTTCTTGTTGGCATTGCGCTATGGCGTTAAGGTAATTGGCTACCGCTTGTTTATCGATCAATGGACCTACGTGATTAGCAGGATCTAAAGGATTACCGATTTGAAGCTGTGCATACGCAGATTTTAATTTTTCTTTGACTGTATCGTAAACTGACTCATGAATAATTAAACGTCGAGTAGTAGTGCAACGCTGGCCTGCGGTTCCAACCGCCCCAAATAAAGCTCCTAAAATAGCAATATCCAGATCTGCTTCTTTTGATATGATAATAGCATTGTTACCTCCCAATTCTAAGAGGGCTTTTCCAAGTCTACCGCCTACTACGGCACCTACTTTTTTACCCATGGCAGTGGAACCTGTAGCTGAAATCAGGGGTATTCTTTGGTCGGCTGCTAACCATTCACCCACTTCGCGTCCTCCGTTAATTAAAACACTGACACCTTCAGGTACTTGGTTTTTAGCAAATACAGTGGAAACAATTTTTTGGCAAGCAATGGCACAAAGAGGAGTTTTTTCAGAGGGCTTCCACACGCATACATCTCCGCATACCCAGGCAAGCATCGTGTTCCAACTCCATACGGCTACGGGAAAGTTAAACGAAGAAATAATTCCCACTACCCCCAATGGATGATACTGTTCATACATTCGATGTCGGGGTCTTTCACTGTGTATAGTGAGTCCGTAAAGCTGACGAGAAAGTCCTACAGCAAAATCACAGATGTCAATCATTTCTTGCACTTCGCCAAGTCCTTCTTGCAGACTCTTTCCCATTTCATACGAAACAAGTGTTCCTAAGGTTTCTTTATTTTTCCTTAGTTCATCTCCTATCTGACGTACAATTTCTCCTCTTTTAGGGGCAGGCATTTCTCTCCACAATAAAAAAGCCTCTTGTGCTGTTTCCATTGCCTTCTCATACTCATCGAGGCTGCTTGAATAAACTGCACCAATTCTTTGTCCATCCGCAGGGGAAAAAGATTCAATTAATGAGGTGGGGGATTGCCACCACTCAGCCCCAGTACTCACCCCCGCATGAGGGCTGTCTTTGTCAAACCACTTTTTAAAATCCATAGTTTTCTATTAGCACTGTAAAGTTATCCGAATTAGTGGATTCCCTGTTTCCTTTTAGAATTGATCCAGGGTAAGGCTACAAAACTTAGCACGCCAAGAAGCAAGATCACGGCTGTCTGTGCCAGCCATAACAACCAGCCAAAAGCTAGAGAGACCGTGTAATTCAATCCATACAATTGCATCGTTTTTTGCACCAAATAGGCATATGCCCCAATGCCTCCGGGAGAGGCAATCATTCCTATACTACCGGCTGATAAGATGGTGAGAGCTTCTTTAAAACCATAATAGGAAGTTTCTTGAAAAGTTAAAAAACCAAGATATCCTGAGTACAGGTAGAGGCTCCACAAAATAATGGTGAGCGCAACGAACTGCTTTCTTTTTTTCAGGTGTCGAATAGAGCTAATTCCTTCAAAAATTCTTTTTAAAACCCCACTAAAAAGCATAAGTAGGTCATGAAAAGTTTTTTTCTTCCATTTCATCCAATATAGTAACAAAAGAGAAAGGGCCACCAGCGTTATCCAAAAGAAGGGTAGCGATGTTTTTTCTTGCAAGAGAGTTTCTTGAGAAGGAAAGAAGGTTGCTATAATGGAACCATACAGCGCTGGTTGTACCGCCAATGTTAGAGCGAAAACTCCCAATAAGCAAAGCGCGTCAATTAAACGCTCTAAAATGATGCTGCCAATTAATTTATCAGCAGGAATGTTTTCGAAACGAGATAGAAGTGTGCATTTGATTATTTCACCTAATCGGGGTACCCCCAGGTTGACCAGATATCCAACCATTACCGCAAAAAAGGAATTTAAACTGCTGGGTTGATAGCCCAAGGGTTCCAGTAATAATTTCCATCTAATAGCCCGAATCCAATGACTTAGCACCAACATAAATAAAACAGGAATGCCTACGAAAATTCGGGTTCCTTGCAAAGATTTTTCCAATTGGAGCCATTTTTCTGCATCCATATTTCGAAAGGAAAGCCAGGCAAAAACCAGCCCCAAACACAGAAAAACCAGGTATTGTAATAGTTTGTTTATGAGTCTTTTAGGCATTTAATCTTTTAAAAAAAGAGATGTCCGCTTTAAATTTATTAACTTTGCCAACCTTATGACAGCCAAGAAGCGTATCCTTTTCATCGCAAACGAAATGTCGCCCTATCTGGAGCTGACAGAGTTTTCCGAAACGGTCAACAAGTTGGCTATTAAGGCGAACGATAACAATTTCGAGGTTCGTTGTATCATGCCTCGTTTTGGTGTTATTAATGAAAGACGACATCGTCTGCATGAGGTGGTTCGTTTATCAGGTATCAATGTTTCTGTAGATAACGATGACCTTCCCTTACAGATTAAAGTCGCCTCTCTGCCTAGTGCCCGTTTACAGGTATACTTCCTGGATAATGAAGAGCTATTTAAACGCAAGTTCGTTTTTCATGATGAAAATGAAAAATGGTTTGAGGATAATGACCTTAGAACTGTTTTCTTCTGTAAGGGCGCTTTGGAAACCGTAAAGAAATTCGGGTGGCCTCCGGATATTATTCACTGCAGCGGTTGGATGACCTCTTTAATTCCCGCGTATCTTAAAACCCTTTATAAAAAGGAGCCAGTTTTTGCCCATAGTAAAGTAGTTTTTACCATTGGTCAAAACACATTTAAAGATAAGCTGGGAAACAGTTTCCTCAAAAAAGCGCTGATTCATCCCACTTTAAAGGACAAGGATCTTGAGCTTTTCAAAGACGGCACTAACAATTCTATGTATAGAGGGGCTGCCAGTTATGCCGATGCTATCACTTTTGGTGCTGAGAATTTAGACAAGAAACTAGCGGAGGAATTCACTAAAGTCCGTGGCAAAAAAACGCTGCCTTTTCAAGAAGAAGGAGATTTAACAGACTATTTACAACTCTACAACGACCTTGCGTCTAAGTAATCCGAAACCCATTCAATTCTGTGGAGCAACAACTGAAGCCGACTAGATTTTTACCTGTTTTTTCAATCGTATTGACAGTCCTCTTTTTTACAGGCTGTCGAAAAATAAATTCATCAACTGAAATTGGTAATGGAGTTATTCCTGTTATTGATAACATTACCACTTTTGAAACTTTCTTGGAAGCTGAAACTGATAATTTTTTACTAACGGATTCCACAGAAGTTTTCTACACAGATAAAATAGCGTTAGGACATATTGGCAATGACCAAAATTTTGGAGAATTACATGCGGATGCTTATTTCTCTTTTTTCCCCGCTAATACTATGTTTTATCCCTTTTACAGAAGAGATTCTATTGTGGCGGTGGATTCCGTGATTCTATCTCTGTCTTATTATGGACAATATGGAGACACCAACAGCGCTCAAACATTACGTGTGTTTGAGATAAGCCCTCAAGCCAGTTTTGAAGATACTACTTTATATAAGTTCAACCATCCTGATTTTGCTACCGTAGGGGCAGAGCTTGGTTCTAAAACTTATTTATTAAAACGTTTGCAAGATAGTGTTACTGTGATTCGTAAAAGAGACACTTCCAAGCTAGTTAATGTAATTCGTATTCCCTTAGACCCATCCCTGGGCACTCGTTTTGCTAGCTACGACACCTCAAATACTTCCAATGGAGGATTTAGGAATGACTCCATCTTTAAAAAACTTTTTAATGGTATCGCTGTTAAATCGGATGCTACCGGAAATGGGATTACTTATATCAGTCCTTCAGAAACTAACACTAAACTCATTGTCTATTATCGGGTACAAAAAAGTGGCACTATCGATACTACTTTTACTGAATTCTATCACACAATGGGCCCTCAAGCCAATCTAGTGAAAAGAACAATTGGAACAGAGTGGAATAATTACTTGAATAATGGCCAATCAAATGACGATAAAATTTTTATTGCCTCTGCCCCCGGCTCTTATGCTACTATTCAAATACCAGGCCTTGACACGCTCAAAAACTCGGTAATTCACAGGGCGGATTTAGTATTGACACCCTTGGTTACTCCTCAGGATGGTATGTTTGGTCATCCTCCTGCCTTATTATTGGATCGTATCAATGTTACGAGAGATACTGCCAGAACCTTTGATTTCGATATGAGTCTTTCGGATAATTACGGTTCATTCAGCTATGATTTTGTACGATTTGGCGGGGGCTTGTTAAGTGATAGTACCTATCGCTTTAATCT
>JBMSWW010000138.1:0-4533 GCA_049425065.1 Chitinophagaceae bacterium | reverse complement strand
AAAAAGTACCAAAGCCACCAGCAACAGTATAGCGCAGCGCAATAAAGCTTATTTACAATTAGCAGAAATATCCTATGCGAAAGGAGAATATACAATTGCCTTCAATTTTTATGATAGTCTAAAATTGGATGACAAAACTTTAACCGACCCTAAGGGAATTGTAGAAAGGAAAAAAGCCCTGAGCTTACTGGCCAGCAATATAGAAATATTGAATCGACAAGACAGCTTGCTTCGCTTAGCTGCCTTACCAGAAGAAGAACGAAAAGAAGCAGTTCGTAAAATTTGGAGACAGCTGAGAAAAGAAGAGACCGCTACAATATCTCCAGGCATTAATAATAATCCATTCCCCATGAATACTCAACCCTCTTCTTCCCTATTTACAACGGGTGGAGACAAGGGAGAATGGTATTTCTACAACGCCGCAAGTCGTGGACGAGGACTCGCTGAGTTCAAAGCCAAATGGGGCAATCGTCCTAACAATGATAATTGGAGAAGATCCAGCGCGCAGCAGGCAAATATCGGTTTTGCCCCGAGCAATGCAGCCGACTCGAGCAATACTAATGCTAACGCCAGTTCCAGCCAGGAAACAGATTTTGAGACCCTTTACAATAAAATTCCACTTACTAAAGCACAGCTACAAATTACCAATGACTCTATTTGTAATGCACTCTTGCAAGGCGGAAAAATATTGATTCAGGAAATTGAAGATTGCCAGGCAGGAACACCACTATTGGAAAGACTGAGAAGCAATTACCCCCAGTATAACAACATGCAGGAAGCGCTTTTCAATCTGTATTTATGTTATCAAAAAAATGGCCCTGCTCAAAAAGCTGCTGCTGTAAAATTAGAATTAGAAGAAAAATTTCCAAACGACCCTTTCAACAAAATTATCAATCGCACCATTGACAGCCTTCAACAACCCCCCAATAAAAAAGCAGACAGCCTATACGCTAACATCTATACCCTTTATCTAAACGGCAACCTAGCGGCCGCTATGGACCAGAAAAAAATTGCTGATAGCTTGTTTACAAATTCTGCTTGGTGGCCTCAACTAACTTTTATTGAAGCGGTATACCATATTAGAGAACGAAGAGACAGCACGGCTATTCGTCTCTTGAGAGAAATTGGCATCCGTACCCCTACCTCGCCACTAGCTGAAAAAGCGAATAAACTAATTGAAGAGTTAAAGAACCGTGAGCTGCTGGAAAATGAATTACAGCAATACAAACCCATCCTGAATAAAAACAGGCCCTAACTTAGCAACATGAAAGCTTCTGTTCGTTTATTCTGGCGAGTATTTGCCGGAGGGATCATAGTCTTTATACTCCTGATCCTATTGGCCAACCTGGGACTATTCGGGAAAATGCCCTCATTGCAAGACCTGGAAAACCCTTCCATCTTGCAAGCCTCCGAAGTATATGCACAGGACGGCACTCTCATGGGTAAGTATTATACCGAACGTGGAAATCGTAGCAATGTCAAATATCGAGATCTCTCCCGTTATGCTATTGATGCTTTGATTGCCACTGAAGATGAGCGCTTTTATAACCATAGTGGTATCGATTTTAAATCTACCATAAGAGCAGTAGTAACCCTGGGCTCCGAGGGAGGAGGAAGCACGATTACGCAACAACTAGCCAAAGCATTATTAGCACAGGGTAGCAAAAACAAAGCATGGCGAGTGATCGAAAAATTGAAAGAGTGGATCATCGCGGTAAAACTGGAAAAGAATTTTACCAAAGAAGAAATCATCACGCTCTACTTGAATGCCGTACCCTTCGGCAATAATATTTATGGTATTCGCAATGCTGCCCGTACTTTCTTTCAAAAAGAACCAGACCGTTTGAATGTGGAAGAAGCCGCCTTGCTGATTGGAATGCTTAAAGGGAATAGCATTTATAATCCTGTACGTAATCCCAAAGCAGCGTTGGATCGACGCAATGTGGTCATAGGGCAAATGGAAGTGAATAAAAAAATTACTTCGGAGCAAGCAGCCGAGCTCAAAGCAAAGCCCATAGAGTTAAACTATCGCAAGATGGATGAAAACACGGGTTATGCTCCTTATTTCCGCGAAATTTTGAAAGAAGAAATCAAAGAAGCCCTAAAAGATGTTACCCGCCCCGATGGAGAACCCTACAGTATTTATAACGATGGTTTAAAAATATACACCACCGTCAATGTACAAATGCAGCAGTATGCAGAGGAGGCTTTAGCGCAACACATGGCCATGTTGCAACGCAATGTCAACAATCGTTCCTCCATAAAAAATGGAAAGCTATGGAAAGGCAAAGAAGCCATTTTGGAAAGAGCCATGAAAGAATCTGATCGTTGGAGAAATTTAGAAGACGATGGTCTAAGTGAAAAAGAAATTCGCGCCAGCTTTAATGATGCCGTCAAAATGAAAGTATTTGCATGGAACACCAAGCGTGAAGCTGATACGGTAATGACGCCGCTGGATTCTATCAAATATCACCGCCAAATGGAGCAGGCTTCTTTCATGGCCATGGATCCCATTACAGGAGAGATTCGCGCTTGGGTAGGCGGTATAAGTTTTAAGACCTATAAATACGATCACATAAATATCAGAACCAAACGTCAGGTGGGTTCTACTATTAAACCGCTCCTATATACACAAGCCGTAGAAGAGCGTGGCTTCAGTGCGGAAACAGAACTGCCTAATGAAGCCCAATACTTTGAAGGGAATGGATGGGTACCCGCGAGTAAAGAATGTAAGGGAGGCGTAGGCTCTATGGCGGCGGCGCTCGCCTTTTCAAAAAACTGTGCCTCTGCCTATATTATGAAAGAGGTAGGCCCCAAGCAGTTTTCAGAGTTTATGAACAGATTAAATGTCCCTACCCCTATTCCTGCTTATCCGTCTGTGGCCTTAGGCTCCTGCGATTTATCACTCTATGAAATGATGTGGGCTTATACCATTTTTGCAGGACGTGGATTTTCTACAAAACCCTTTGCTATTAGTAGAATTGAAGATCGCAACGGCAATGTGATCAAACGATTTGATTTTAGTGTTAATCGAAAAGAAGTAATCAGTGAAGCCACTGCCTACACCATGGCTCGCATGATGCAGGGTGCAGTGGATGTAGGAACTGCTGCCGGTATGAGAGGTCGTGTAGGTGCCGCTGAGATGGGCGGCAAAACAGGTACTACTAATGAAAATGCAGATGCTTGGTTTTTAGGGTTTACGCCACAAATACTCGTTGGCTCCTGGGTAGGATTTGATGATCAGTTTATTCGTAATGAAGGGGAAGCCTCCCGTATGGCACGTCCTATTTGTGAGTTCTTCTTAGGCAAAGCACTTGCTGATGTAAAAACAGGTTTAGAAAAAGAAGCGCGCTTTGTAGTACCTGCTGACATGGGTAATTCCTCGAATAGCGCTGACGTATTACCTGGCGATCTTGAATCTACCCCCGGCGCAGAAGGATATGATATGGGAGTAGGCAGTGAAGAAGATTATAATCTACAGTCAATTGAATACATAGGCCCTGAATCCACCCCAGTGAAAGAAGAAGATAACCATAAACAAACGGCTCCTGTCAAAAAAGACACCATGCAACGAACTCCTGCTCGCAATACTACTACTGAAAATTCGCGTCCGATTGGCTCTCCTGTAGATGAACCCACCAAAAAGAAGGGTTTCATCAAAAGAATTTTGAAAAACTAATCATGAGTTTTACTAATGCATGGCATTTTCGTAGGGCGAGCGAAGTTGATATTCCGTTGATCAGAGATTTATGTATGCAGGTATGGCCTGCTACTTACTCCTCCATACTCACCCCTCCCCAACTTGAGTACATGTTGGAATGGATGTACAGTCCCTCCTCCTTGCAAGAGCAGTTACGTAAGGGAGCTATCTTCTGGATTTTATACGACGGCGAATTGCCCATTGGTTATAGCTCGTTTGAATACATTGGGGTTAACCATTATAAGCTCCATAAGTTGTACGTATTACAAGAGTACCAAGGCAAAGGAGCCGGAGGCTTTCTACTCTCTACTATCCTTCAGCATATCAAAGACTTAGGCGGACACTCTCTCGAATTACAAGTAAATCGCCACAATAAAGCCGTCGGATTTTATAAACAACTAGGCTTCTATATCCGTGAAGAGTCAGACTTTTCAATCGGAAACGGGTATTACATGAATGACTTTATTATGCAAATAGACCTCGTATAAGAAGGTCTTTATATACAAATGATGTAGCTTTGCCGGCACATAAAAACCTAACCATGTCTACATTGACCAATTCTATTGATTTTGCGCTCCCCTATAAAGTGGCTGATATATCGCTGGCCGAATGGGGTCGTAAAGAAATTCGTTTAGCCGAAGCAGAAATGCCAGGACTGATGGCACTGCGTGATGAGTACGGATCTTCTCAACCCTTGAAAGGTTCCCGCATTGCTGGATGTCTTCACATGACCATTCAAACCGCTGTATTGATTGAAACGCTAGTGGCTTTGGGAGCTGAGGTAAAATGGAGTTCTTGTAATATCTTCTCTACACAAGATCATGCTGCTGCTG
>JBMSWW010000137.1:0-4544 GCA_049425065.1 Chitinophagaceae bacterium | reverse complement strand
GGGCCGCTAAGCTGTTTAACTAAGGCCAGGTATGGAATTGCCTGGGGAGTGGTGGGAGCGGCCATGGACTGCTACGATACGGCCCTTCGCTATGCTAAAGAAAGAGATCAATTTGGTAAGCCCATTGCTTCGTTTCAGTTGCAACAAAAGAAACTGGCGGAGATGGTAACAGAAATTACCAAGGCACAGCTCTTGAACTGGCGTCTTGGTGTCTTAATGAATGAAGAGAAAGTGACCCCGCAGCAAGTGAGTATGGCAAAAAGAAATTCATGCGATATGGCAACACAAATCTGTAGGGATGCGAGACAAATTCTCGGTGGCATGGGAATTACCGGCGAATATCCTGTAATGCGTCATATGATGAATTTGGAAAGTGTGATTACCTATGAGGGAACACACGATATTCATTTATTGATCACGGGCATGGACATTACAGGAATCAATGCATTTAAATAACTCAACTTGCGAATTTTTCTGATCGGCTTCATGGGCACTGGAAAATCCTACTGGGGAGCCAGATTAAGTGAAATCTCCGGATTCAATTTTTTTGATCTAGATCAACGCATTGAGGAATTGACGAACCGAAAAATTTCCACTTTGTTTGAAGAAGAAGGTGAGGATGGGTTTAGACTCTTGGAACAAAAAATTCTTCAGGAGATTACATTGTCTTCCGATAATTTTATAATGGCCTGTGGCGGAGGGACTCCTTGTTTTTTCAATAACCTGGAGTTTATGAAACAGCAGGGGACCGTAATTTGGTTAACCGCTAGCTTAGAAAAAATACAGGCACGTTTGCTGGCAGAGCGGGTTCACCGTCCTTTGGTTAGTAAATTGACAGAAAAGCAGCTGAAAGAATTTATTACAACAACCTTGAGGACGCGGCAATGTTATTATGAGAAGGCACACTTTGCGGTTGATACCGATCGACCCGATGCAGAGAGTCTTTTAAAAAATAGTATTCATGTATAAATCATTCCGGGTATTGGGTGCTTCGTTGGCAGGCTTGTCCGTAGCCTTGGGGGCTTTTGGGGCACATGGGCTTCAAGCGCTAACCCAAGAAGAAAAAATTATTCAGACTTATCAAACCGGGGTGCAATATCAACTATGGCATGCTATCGCACTGTTGATTGTAGGCTTACCCTTTTTCGCGAATCGCGTTTCCTATTTCAAATGGGCCGGGTACTCTTTTTTAATAGGAATCTTATTTTTCTCAGGATCACTTTATGCAATTACTTATTTACGACTTCACCAACTTCCAGTGGGGTGGTGGGGTCCTTTGACTCCGTTGGGAGGTCTTTTTTTCATCATGGGATGGGTGCTTTTGGCTTTTGCATTCTTTACCAATGAAAAGTCAAACTGATTATCTTTGTTTGAATGGCTAACCGGCTCAAATCCAACGCACCCAAAAAAGAAAATACAAAGGACAAAGATCCTGACCTCCGTGATTTTAAAAAAGAAAAAGAAGCTGAGGTTGATCTGGAAGCTTTGGCCAAGGATGAAAGGACTTGGAAGATTGTTGGAATTACTTTTTTAGTAATTGCTACTTTCTTGTTTATTTCATTTTCTTCTTATTTGTTTACCTGGAAAGATGACCAGGCTATAGCACAACAAGGTTTTGCAGGTTTATTGGATGAAGATCGTCCGGCCTTGAATTGGTTGGGAAGACTCGGCGCCGTGGTTTCTCATTTCTTTTTCTTTAAGGCCTTTGGGCTCGCTTCGTTTTTAATTTGCACCTTCTTTTTTGTCGTGGGCGTTAATCTACTTTTCCGACAAAGAGTATTTTCAATTTGGCGGAACTTAAAATATGTAACTGTAGGCCTCACAGTACTCTCTGTTTCATTGTCGTATTTATTTTCTTCCAGCGCATTTTCATTTGGAGGAGCCGTGGGTAATTTACTCACCCGCGAGTTGGAAGGATTTTTGGGTGTGGTGGGAACAGGCTTCATTCTGTTATTAGTAGTGGGAGCTTATATTATTTGGCAGTTCAATCCCAGTTTTAAATTTCCTACAAAGAAAATAGTTAATGCTACGGAGGATTCAAAAGATGTAGATATCAACGCTGCAAATCCTTTAGAGGAAGGTGAGGGCGAGTCCCAGGAAGAAGATAAAAAGCTTGCAAATTCTTTTGTGCCCTTGGCAGGTCAAACTATCAATGATCTGTATGCAGCAGGTGGTCGTCCTAATGCATTACATGGTGATTCTCCTATGCAATTGGAAATCCCTGAGGACAAACCATTGCATGATTTACAGATGGCAGAAAAAGAAGAGGATGTAGAAGTCCCTGAGTTAAGCCTTGAAATTCCACAGATCTCAGCAACACATATGCCAGATTCCTCTGCAGAGATTCCACTTTCCTCAGATGTGCAACCTGATGTTGACAAAGTGGAGGAAGAAGCGGAGGGGGACGAAGTAGCCGAAGATGAAACTTCGGAAGTTGAGTTTGAGTTAGAAATCAAAACCACACCCGAAGAAGTTCCTGCGGAAGTGGCCGCTGCTGTAGAGAACTTACCTCCCTATGAACCCACACTGGACTTAAGTAACTATAAATATCCCTCTCTCCAATTGCTGGAGCAGCATGGCTCCGATAAAATTGTTCATGACAACGCTGCTTTGGAGAGCCATAAGACGCAGATCATTAATACCCTGCGTAACTATGCGATTGAGATTCAGAAAATCAGTGCTACGGTGGGACCCACCGTTACTTTGTTTGAGATAGTACCAGCACCTGGTGTGCGAATATCCCGAATCAAAAACCTGGAGGATGATATTGCCCTTAGTTTGGCCGCCTTGGGTATTCGTATCATTGCACCCATCCCTGGTAAGGGAACCATTGGTATTGAAGTGCCCAATATTAAAAAGACGGTGGTGGGCATGAGAGGACTATTGTCTTCTGAAAAGTTTCAAAACAATAATTATAGCTTGCCCATTGCCATTGGAAAGCGCATTGACAACGAAAACTATATTGTCGATTTAGCTTCTATGCCCCACTTGTTGATGGCCGGAGCTACTGGGCAGGGTAAGTCGGTAGGCTTGAATGCTATTCTTGTTTCTTTGTTATACAAAAAACATCCTTCTCAATTAAAGTTTGTACTCATAGATCCTAAGAAAGTGGAGTTGAGTATTTATCGTCATATTGAAAAACATTTCTTGGCAAAGCTTCCTGGCGAAGAGGATGCTATCATTACCGATACCAAGAAAGTGATCTACACGCTCAATGCGCTTTGCATTGAAATGGATCATCGATATGATTTGTTAAAAGAAGCGGGAGCGCGCAATATTAAAGAGTACAACGAAAAGTTTATCAAGCGAAAATTAAATCCGCAAAAGGGTCATGCTTTTCTACCTTTCATTGTTCTAGTAGTGGATGAGTTTGCTGACTTAATTATGACTGCTGGTAAGGAAGTGGAGATGCCCATTGCGCGTCTGGCACAGCTGGCCCGTGCCATTGGTATCCATTTGATCATTGCTACTCAACGACCTTCTGTAAATATCATTACGGGTACCATCAAAGCTAATTTCCCTGCCCGAATTGCCTTTAAAGTTTCTTCTAAGATTGACTCTCGAACCATTTTGGACATAGGGGGGGCGGAGCAATTGATTGGCAAAGGAGACATGCTTATTTCTCATAATGGCGAGCTGACTCGCTTGCAATGTGCCTTTGTGGATACTCCTGAGGTTGAGCAGGTAGTGGAGTTTATCAGTGAGCAACAAGGATATCCTCAGGCTTTCTTACTCCCGGAGTATATAGATGAAAAAGAATTGGAGGGGAGGGAGCTAGATCTTTCTGATAGGGATTCTTTGTTTGAAGATGCTGCAAAGCTTATTGTTCAGCACCAGAGCGGTTCCACTTCTCTCATTCAGCGAAGGATGAAGCTAGGCTATAACAGAGCTGGCCGATTGATGGATCAGCTTGAAATAGCTGGAATAGTAGGGCCTAGTCAGGGTAGTAAGCCCCGTGATGTGTTAATTAAAACAGAAGCAGATCTGGTCCGACACTTGGAGAATATCGGCTAAAACTTTGAATCGACTATCTTTGTATCCCCCACTGGGGTCAATCAACCCGCATGAAAAAAGCTTTAAACTTATTGGTGTTTTTCTTTTTTATAACCCTACTTTCATTAGCTCAGGCAAAGCCAAGTTCCAATGATCCCGCAGCTAAGAAAGTGTTGGATGCCGTTAGCGCTAAATTCAAAACATTTACTTCAGTACGAGCTAGTTTTACCTATAAAGTGGAAAATGCAGCAGGCAAAGTGCTATCTACCAAAACCGGGACTATTTTAATGAAGGGCACAAAGTATAAGTTGAGTTTTGGGGGACAGGAAATTTTTTGTAACGGTACTACTGTTTGGAATTTCGATAAATCAGCCAATGAGGTAACCATCAATACCCTTGATGCTTCGAGTGGTATGATTACTCCTCAAAAGTTGTTTTCTAATTTTTATGATAAAGATTTTCTTCCAAAAATGATTGAAATTAATGGAAAACAATTTGATGAAAATATAAAAAAATTACTGTCTGACGAATCAACTTACTATAGACAATTA
>JBMSWW010000136.1:0-4564 GCA_049425065.1 Chitinophagaceae bacterium | reverse complement strand
CTTCCGCTCAATGCATCACGTGCCGGAGTCAAAGCAGGAACACCAGTTCTTCTCCAAATACTCCATCCGCGAAGACCGTCAGGATAAGCGGCAATGTATTGTTGAAGTGCAATTTTACTAACATTGGAGGCAGAGCCTGCAGCATTTGATAAGGCAACAAGAGAGCTTGTATAGTAACTATTAGGTGCTGTAAGGCCCCACTGTTCGTAAGAGGCGGCAATACCGCCTTGGTATAATGAGTTCATGTCTTCATTTGTCCAGCCACGATCAGCAGCCTCTGCACGAAGCAAATGAGTCTCTGCGGCAGATACTATTACAATACGACTAGTTGCTTGACGAAAATTTTCATTAAGAATCCTGGACCATGTAGGATTAGCCTGACACCATGGATCAACATAGTCTCTTGTCCAACCATATGGAACACCAAGAGTGGACGTACCATATGCAACCTGGCGCCCATCACCCATAGTAGCCATTAAAGATGTCATTGTATTACTTTGACCATAGTCTTTACGGCCGTCATACAGGTTGTACCAATTTGATCTGTAAACTCCTCCAGGATACGCAATGGCAAAATTATCAGCATTGTTGGTAATTGTCCCACCAGCATCTGCTAAAGCTGCTACAAACTCATTCTTAGGGTTCACTTTGGTAGCTTGATTAGCTCCTACCGTACGCTTGCTTAATTGCATAGAAAGACGCAAACGTAAAGTATTGGCCATCTTCTTCCACTTTGCTACATCCCCCTTGTAAATTACATCCCCTGATATAACACTATTTCCATCGAAAGCAGCAACTGCCTCTCCAAGCTCTTTTAGACATCCGGCATATACTTCTTCCTGGGAATCAAATTTTGGAGTTTTGTTTAAGCCAGTTAAGGCTTGAGAGTAAGGCACGTCACCCCAACGATCCGCCAACGTACTAAAAATGAAGGATTTTAAAATCCGTGCAACTTGGGTCATGTTGTTGCTACTATTAGTGTTGATAATATTCTGCAAGTCATAAAGAGATCCAGAATATTCCCCCTCAAAGGAGATCTGGGGGATGTCATACAAAGAAGCTGAAGAGTACTGCGTCTCTGAAAAGTACTGACAATAAAGTCCGCCTCTTGTATTCGCAGAATATCCGCCAAGGCCTGCTTCAACATTAGTTAGTAATGCGGCGGGAATTGGTGTGGTGGTTGCAGCTGGATTCACATTGGTGTCTCCAAAATCACTGGAGTATCTTTTACAACTTGTGAAGAGTAATCCCATCACAAGGGGAAGAGCCAGTATTCGCTGTATACTTAAATTTCTCATGGTTAAATACTTTTTTCGTTTTTGTTTCTTGTATACGTTAGAAGCTGATTTTTAGATTTGCTCCAAGTCCTCTTGTTCCAGGCATATTTCCTGACTCACCACTGATATTAGATATCTCAGATGGATCGAAGTCGTTAGTCTTAGCGTAAATCAATAATGGATTTCGAGCTACCAAAGAGAGGACTGCCTTTTGAGCCCAATTAACCCCCCATTTTTTTATAGGTAAGGTGTAACCTAAAGACACTTCACGAAGTTTCACGAATGTCAGATCATATATGTAGGGATCGAAAGTTCTATTTCCATATAAATTATGAAAATAGTCTTGCGCTTCTACATAATGATCAACTTTATTTCCATTGGCGTCAACACCAAACACGTGGACACCTCCACCATCTGCAACAGCATCACGAATAGGATTACCCTTATCGTTAACAACTGCTGTTCTGGCCGTCAAACCAGAGTAAGAACCCCACATATCAGAGAGTGAGAAGAACTTACCACCAATCTGCCAGTCAGCATTGGCGTTCAGTACAAAGCCCTTGTATTCCAATTGAGTTTGGAAACCACCCGTATGTTTAGGAAGCGCGCTTCCGAAGAATACGTTAGGATCATTCACAAAGAAACCATTAGCATCCAATACTGGTTGTCCATTGAGACGCTTAATACCATTTCCATAAATCTGTCCCCAATCGTACCCTTCTTGATGTACTAAGTAAGGGGCAGTAGCTCCCCACATACCTTCAATAGCGATACGTTTTGTTTCAGGAGAAATTGATACTACTTTATTTTCAGCTAGGATACCCCAAGTTGCATTCACTTCCCACTTTAGGTTCTTACCCCAAACGGGACGGCCCATGGCTTGAACATTGAAACCACGCTTTGTGATTAAACCAGCATTAGTACGGTAACTGCTAAATCCGCTAGTACCATTAACAGCAATAGAAGTTGGGAAATCTTTATCATCCCCTGTCCAGTAAGTAACAGAAGCACCCACTCGGTTCTTCAAGAAACGCAAATCAATTCCAAACTCCCGCTGTGTAGTAACAGAGCCACGGATATTGGGGTCTACAATTTGATCAGGAGTTGACATTAATAAGTTTCCGTCCCATTGAACAGATCCAACCCCGTAGGCAAAACCGGGATAAACAAAAGTTCCTATACCTGTTGGAATCTGCCCAATTGAAGCACGCAACTTACCGAAACTTAAAGGCTGCCAATTTAATAGGTCGCTAAATATGAAAGAGAAACCTGCAGACTTAGATACAATGAATGATTTTGCAGGAGGCAAATCAGACATCCAGTCTTGACGCAAAGTGAAATCTGCACTCAAGAATTTTTTCCAGGCCACGTTACCAGTAACATAAAGGGCACTATAACGGTAATCACTGCGTGAGTTGCCAATCGAGGCTGGTTGCGTTTTGGAATTTGAAATTGTAAATAGATTAGGTACTGTTAAACCATCTACAGTACCAGCACTGTTCCCTTTTCCAACTAGACGTAAGATATCGGTTCCACCATTCAAACCAATATTAAAATCCTTGATTGTTTTGTTGTAACTAATCAACAATTCCATGTTTGTTCGGTTGGATATGGAAGTAGAAGTGCCATAATACCCTCTACACTCAGGACAGTTTCCTTGAGATTGTGTGGCACTTTCATTCAGGTCTGAATAATATTTTGTTTCAGCCCAAACATTATTATTTTGTTTACGATATGTAGCTTTTACACGAAGGTTGTCGTTGATTTTGTAGGCGAGAGAAATGTCTCCAAAATAACGATCAGTATTAGTAACGCGATCCACCAAATCAAACCATTTATAGAAACTGTACCAGTAATTTCCAGCATAGAAATTACGAGTGTTGGCAGGATCGTAAGCAGTTGGGTTGAGGTGGTTCCAGCTAGCCCAGATTCCAGAAGGTGTTCGTAAATCTTTTAGCTCTCTAATAATACCCATATCGAGATTTCGGTGAAACCACTGATTGAAAGAACCAGTTGTTTGATTTGAATATCCGTCATCAAACTCCCCTTTTACAATCTGAGTTATGTAGTTGAAATTAATGGAGGCAGTTAACTTAGATGTGATATCAATAGATGAATTAAGATTGAAGGTATTTTTCTTCAAGGAAGATTGAGGAATCAACCCCTTCTGGTCAATATTACCAAAAGACATACGAATATTGGCATTGTCAGTAGCTTTTGATATGCTTACACTATTATTAAGCATTACCCCTTTATTGTAGAAATCACGAGCGTTGTTAGGTTGAGGTAATAACTTAGCAGTAGTTCCTGAATAGCGGTGACCATCATACCAAGAATACCAAGGAATGTATTCCTGACCTACCATGCGAGGACCCCAGCTAGCGTCATCTGAGTAATCATGATAATATTTTCCATCCAGACGCTTCCATGAATCAGGATGCCCTGGCTGCCAATTATAACGAATAAGATCACCCACTCCACCACCAGCATATGAGTTTTGATAATTTGGTAAAATGTACACCATGTCGTTTTGTACTCCAAGGTTTACATCTACGCCAATTCCTTTTTGATTTTTACGCGCTTTTTTCAAAGTCATAACTATCGCACCACCCGCGCCTTGAGGCCCGAAGATGGCTGCAGCAGAAGGTCCTTGAAGGACGGTTACGTCTTCGATATCGTCAAGGTTGATGTCGTTAGGATTTGGAAGGATTGTTCCATCAACAACGTAGATCACACCCTGGCCACCACCGAAACCAGATTCACCACGAAGACGAACGCTACCAGTACTTCCAAGCTTTGCGGAAGACTGGCTTCTTACCTGGATACCAGATACTTTACCTGCTAAAGCGTTATTAAGGTTAGTCTGACGAATGGTGTTAAGCTGTTCAGAAGTAACTATCTGAGCGTTCGTGGAAACGTTGCGCAAGGTCTTCTTAATTCCATAACCGCTGGATACGACTACCTCAGCACCTGCAGTAACAAGACGATTAGCCTGGATACGCACTGTGCTTTCTGCACCCACTTTAAATTCGGTAAGTTCAAGTCCTGCACCAGATACAAGCAATACGTCGCCTGTTTTGGCTGAAATACGGAAGCTACCACTATTGTCGGCAGCAATACCCTCACGGGTTCCTTTCAATTGAACGGTGGCACCAGGAATGGGAGTTCCATTCTCATCGACAACGGTACCAGTGATCGTCCGGTTCTGAGCGAATGCGAATGTTGTAAGCAACATTAACATCGTGAACAGTGATGCAATTTTTCTCATGTTGACGTTAATTTTTAAA
>JBMSWW010000135.1:0-4627 GCA_049425065.1 Chitinophagaceae bacterium | reverse complement strand
CGGTAAGTAGCGCGCGCATTGAAATAATCTTTTTGCGCAGTGTAAACATCCCCCAACAATATATAGGATCGAGTAACCCATTCTTCGTAAGAACCCGATTTGTTAATCGTTTCAAAAGCTGCCTTTTCGGCTGCATTCCATTGTTGCTGCCTGAAAAGAGAAGCTGCTATCTCATAACGTGCCTCTGCCGCTAATTCAGCTTTATTTTGTAAGATGACCAACTTCAGCTGCACTTGCGCCTCCGTTTCCATCTCACTGCCTAAATAAAGTCTTGCTTTTGACATAGCAGACAAGGTTCTATCATCTGCACTTGTATTTTTTTCCAACAACAATAACTCTGCAGTTTCAGCAGCTTGGCTCCACAGCTTAAGTTGAAAGAAAGCACGTAGCGAGCCCCTGAGCGCCTCTAATCTATTTTCTGGACGTGTGCTTAAAGCAAGTAATTGATTATAACTGCTCCCTGCTTTGACAAAATCTTTCAATTCAAAAAAATAAATTCTGGCCACTTGTAACGCAGCTCCCTCTGCATACCGATTAGGCGACATGGAAAGTACTTTTTCATATAAAGGAATAGCCCCTGCCCAATCTTTTCCCTGTGTTTTGATATCAGCCAACATATAGGAAGCATCCATCACATAATTTCCATTGGGAAAATTGTTAAGGTACTCTGTTAAAGAGATAGCAGCATGATTCCACTGTTTGGATGTAAACTTCTGTTCGGCAGCTATGTAGGTAAGTGAGTCCTCCATATTGACACTAAGCGCTCTTCCCTGTTTTTTCATGTAGCTAATAAATTCCACTGAGCGTTCATTTTCCAAATACAACACACGAATATTCTCCAGTGCATCTTCAGCCTCGGGAGAATGAGGGAATTGATCCATAATGAACTGAAATTGCGTCAAGGCTTTTTCATTATCATTATTATTATAAAATGCTAGCCCCAATTTTAAATAAGCTTCTGGTAGTACAGTAGATGATCGATTAGCCTGAATAATTCGTTCCAAATAAGGCACAGCATCTCTGTACTTTTCGTCTGCCATATAGGTGTCCGCAATACCCATCCACGCCTCTTCTTTTAAACCAGAGCTGGGGTATTTTTCAGTTAATCCATTGAGTAATTTGATCTTTTCATTGGAGTTGCGGATACCCGCCAACAAAGCCAGCTGATAGGTTGCATAATCCGAAGCAGCTGCCCCTAGCTTAATAACCTTCTCGTAATTATTTTTGGCAGCAACATAATTTCGCAACATCATTTGACAATCGGCCAAGCGTAAAGTAGCATCTTGGAAAAGTGGACTACTAATATTTTTTCCGCCCCGAACCGTTAGCCATTCAAAATAAGTAATCGCTTGCTGGTATTGAGCTAATCGTAAATATGAATATCCCAAATTGTAGCGAGCATGCTGAAGAGTTGCCTCTCCGGAAACAGGCGCCCCTAATTCCAGGTAGGAATTCAAATGTTCAATAGATCGTTTAAACTCCTCCTTTTGAAAAGAAAGTTCCCCCTTCCAAAAATGTAAAAAAGGAAGTACAGATATATTATGAATATCCCCAAGGGCTCTGTCCAATAACTTATCAGCTTCTGACATCTTTTTATCATGGATTAATTCGGTCGCCCTACCGTAAAGAATTAAGGGAAGTAATTGCACTATTTTATCCGTTGGAGAAGCGATATTATCAACCAACATGAGTGCTTCACGATAATTGCTGGTTGCGGCCAATACGGCCACCAATAACTCAGTAGCTTCTGTGGTATAAGAGGATTGCGGATAGTCCCTTAGAAACTGCTGAAAGCCTTTCAAAGCTTGATCAAAATATCCTCCGTCATAGGAAAGCTTTGCATGAAAAAATCTGGCATTCTCTTGTAGCGCAGGGTTGCTATTATTGAGTGCACAAAATAAAAAGGCATTACGAGCTCCTTGTTTATCTCCCAAACGCAGATAAGCATCCCCCAGCAAATACATGGCATGCTGCCCTAAGGAATCGGTCTCCTCACTCAATTTTTTGAAACCTTCAACAGCTACTTCCAAAGCCCCTTGCTGGTAGGCCGAATAAAACAACTCATAAACATCTTGCCTCGTTGGCTTTTCAGTACTAGCCACGTAATTCTTCAATAAAGGGTAGGCCTTTTCATAATTTTGTTTGGTAAAATAACTATGCCCTAGTAATTGACGCATTTCAGCAGCATGCACCTGTGTGAGCACTGGATCATTCAATTTTTTTTCCAGGTATCCAATCACCTCGTCTTGCTCTCCTTGTAATAATTTAAGTTGCGCAATATAATAGGGCACTACCCCTGCATAGCGTGAATCAGGTTCAACCAACTGTAGACATTGAAGAGCTTCCTTCCATCTATTTTCTTTAAATGCTAAAAGACCGTAATAGTAAGTGGCAGCAATTTGGTTGGGGTCGTCGGGCAGATTTTTTATACTATTCAGGTAGGGACTAGCCTCTTCATAACGTTGTAAAACAAAATAAGAATAGCCTTGCCTAAATTGCATTGAGGCAATTTCTGTATTAGATAAATTGACTATGCCTGCTTCGGAATATTGCGATAATGCAGATGGCCACTGACCACAAGCAAAATAATAATCGCCTAAAAAGTAATGCATCCTATCTCGCAAGTTACTTGCGGGTATTGAGGCAAGGAATTGAAGCGCCTCCTTTTCTGCTTTGGATTCTGCATGGAATAATCCACAAACGATTGCATAAAAACCTATCTCTTGTTTCTGGAGGGATGTAAATTGAGAGGGTTGCTGCCGGACCGTATTTTGCAAGTCGGTAAATAGTGGACAAGCAATGTCAAACTGCGCAGCCGCAAATGCTAGTTTCGCCTCATTGAGTTGTTGGGATGGATTGCTAAAGAACTCAGTTTTTTGGGCATCCGCAAAAAAGGCAGCGACTAAAAAAATCGAAGTGATCAGGATTGATTTCATGTAAAAAAAATAACGTGGCGAATATTCGAATTATTTCAGGCTCCCACAAGTAATCATTGCGAACAGGTGTGGATAAGTTCGTAATTAAGCTCTCTTTAACAAAAATTTCTTATGTTAGTACATCAAATCACCCACTCATGAAAAAGCTGTTCAGCACACGATATTCTGACAATAGCATCTCCATTGCTCTTTTATTGCTTCGTTTGGCCATGGGCGGACTTATGATCGCCCACGGATTTGAGAAGTTAACCCAGTTTGTAAAAGTCGCCAAGACCTTTCCCGACCCCTTCCATTTGGGCACTACTATCTCACTTTCCTTAGTGATTTTTGCAGAATTCTTTTGCGCAGTTTTACTGGTGCTAGGATTAATGACCCGTTTGGTGACCATTCCCTTAATCATCACTATGATCGTGGCTGTTTTTATGATTCACAAATCAGATTTCTTTGGAGAGGCAGAACATGCCACACTCTACCTTGCTGGTTATATCGCATTACTATTTGCAGGTCCGGGTAAAGCAAGCATGGACAGGATGTTAGGGAATTGATTCATTATAGATGGAACCCCCACTGCTCCCCAAGTTTCCACCTCCTTCCAATAATACCAACTGGCTTACTCAACTAATTAGCCTGGGCACTTACATAGCGCTAGGATTATTGATACTCCCCAATAGTAAAATTGTCTTGTCGCTTACCTTTATTGTGCTTCTACATGAGGCAGGGCATTTGGTTGCCATGCGAGCTTTCCATTATAAGGATACTGGTATTTTTTTCATCCCCTTGCTTGGAGGACTTGCCAGGGGCACCAAAAGGGAAATATCCCAAAAACAGTCAGTGATTGTATTACTCGCGGGCCCTCTCCCAGGAATTCTAGTTGGTATTCTCCTACTGTCCATAATTCCAAGCCATTACGGACTAACTTGGACAGGTATTTTATTCATCTTTTTAAACGGTCTTAATCTTTTACCCGTTTATCCTATGGATGGAGGACAACTATTCAACCGCATTTTTTTGGACGAAGAGGGGAATCTTAGTCGCCTTTTTAAACTAGCCTCTACCCTTTTCCTGGCTTTTGTTGCTATTAAATTCAAATTATACCCTTTACTCTTATTTCCGCTCTTGCAACTTTGGCAATTAAGGCCAGATAAAATAGCTGATGCTATTGAAAAGTCTATTCGTGAAGAGAATATACCTACTAACCTAGATTATCAAGAACTCCCCGATGAGGACTACTGGAAATTGCGAACCATCCTGATTCGCTTACACCCCGCTTGCAAAGGACTATCAACACAAACGGAACAATACAGTGAGAACGAGCAAAAAATACAAGTCCTGATTGAATCATTATTAGATCGAAATCTAATAGAAGATCTCACCCTTTGGGGGAAACTAATGTTTGGATTACTATGGATATCGTCTCTTCTGCTGTCGGCCTATTTTCTTTTTCTGCAACAACCTTAGACTCGATAATAATCACCACGCCATTGGGAAATTGCCTCTTTGATTTGACGGGACGATAAATTTTCTGCAACTGCCCGCTGTGCTAAGCCGGGAAATTCAGCATCAGCAGCAAAACGCAATGCAATGATTTGTCGGAGCTGCAATTTAGCATCCAGCGTTTTGCCGGTTAATAAGAAATGACGAAAGTTTTCCTAGTTACGAATCACACGGTCTTGACCCTTTAAACTATAGAG
>JBMSWW010000134.1:0-4662 GCA_049425065.1 Chitinophagaceae bacterium | reverse complement strand
CCGCATCTAAGGCTCTACCCCCTTTTGATAAAATCTCCCAAGCCCCTTTATTTGCTTCCAGTCCGGCATCCCAAGTAGAAATTACGATAGGAGCTCCTTTAATTGCAAAGGAACTGCCCATAGCGTTGACAGTTTTACCAGTGAAAATAGCAGCGGCACCCAGGGAGGCCGTCCTCAAAAATCTTCGTCTTTTAATCATGGATGAAAGGTAGCACTATTTATTTTAATGTTTAAACATCGAATAGTATCTTTGTAAAAACTTAAGTATGAATATACGCTCCATAGAACATATATTCCCTGCCCCAGCTCCACACATGGTGGGAGACGGTTTTAGAGTCCATAATTTTTTTCCCAGTGGTCCAATTCGAAATCAGCACCGTATGAGTCCTTTTTTCATGCTGGATTATGGTTCCAAGATTGATTTTCCCCCTACCGATACTCCACGTGGCGTGGGTGTACATCCACACCGAGGTTTTGAAACAGTCACCATAGCCTATCATGGAAGAATTGCCCATCACGATAGCGCCGGTAATCATGGTATTATTGGTCAAGGGGATGTGCAGTGGATGACGGCTGCTTCTGGTGTTTTGCATAAAGAATATCATGATCCCGAATATGCAAAAAAAGGGGGGGCTTTTCAAATGGTACAGCTATGGGTGAATCTTCCCGCCGCATTTAAAATGTCTCCCCCCAAGTATCAAGAAATTCTTAACGCCAACATGGGTGTTTATCAATTAGAGGCGGGAATGGTAGAAATAATCGCAGGTGAATACAAGGGCGTTAAAGGGCCTGCCAGCACCTTCACTCCTATGTACTTAATGAATGTAAAGCTTACAAAAGGAGGATCCACTACCCTTACCTTTCCCTCCCACTATAATACTGCCCTATTAGCTATAGAGGGATCTGTTTTTGTTAATAAACAACCGGTGAAACAGGATGAGTTTGTGTTAATGGCAAATGATGGAGAATCATTTGAGATAGAAGCTACCGAAGAAAGTATTTTATTGGTTTTATCAGGGGAACCTATCAATGAACCCATTGCCGCTTATGGCCCTTTTCTTATGAACAATCGAGAGGAAATTGAACAAGCCATCAGAGATTTCAACATGGGTAAGTTTGGCACGCTGGAGGACAATTAATAACTAGTAGATAATTCAAGTATTGGGTACCATAAGATTCGGTAATTTTAAACTTATCTAATCTTAATGTTTTTCATATGAAAACCTTGTTTACTACTTATTTTCTATTTGCCGTTATTTTCACCAATGCGCAAACACAATATCCCATTGTACCTTACCCCGCTCATGTCACTGAGCAAAAAGGATTCTTTCAACTCCCCTCTTTGATCTCCATTTACAATGGGCTTGGTAATAAAACCGGGTTAGCGGTAATCAAAAAACTTCAGGAAGACCTCTACCGTAATTGGAAGATCAGCAGTACGTTAAGCAATGATCAAACTAAAGCACAGATCAAGTTCATCCGAAAAGAAGGTGACGATAAAGATAAGCCTGCCTACATGTTATTGGCAACACCCGAAGGCATTGCCATCACCTCCAATAATAACGAAGGTGCTTTTCACTCTACTCGCACTTTACTACAGTTAATAAAAAGTACTCCTGATAAAAAATTGATTGTACCCGGTATCTTGGTTGAAGACTATCCCCGTTTTAACTACCGAGGAATGCATTTGGACGTGGGTCGTCATTTTTATCCCATTCAGTTTGTGAAAAATTATATTGACTGGTTGTCCTTTCATAAATTCAATAAATTCCATTGGCATTTAACTGAAGACCAGGGCTGGCGCATTGAAATAAAGAAATATCCAAAACTCACAGAAGTGGGCGGATGGCGCAATGGCACTATTATTGGGCGCTACCCAGGAAGAGGAAATGATAATAAACGCTATGGTGGTTTTTATACGCAAAATGAAATCAAAGAAGTAGTTGAATATGCCAGAGAGCGTTTTATAGAAGTGATTCCAGAAATAGAAATGCCCGGACATAGCAGCGCAGCAATTGCTGCCTACCCATGGTTAAGTTGCTTCCCAGAGAAACCTACGGCCATCCCTGCATCGATGATTTCACAGCGTTCTAAAGTAGAACAAGCTAATGGCAGAATCAAACTAGTGCAGGAAACGTGGGGGGTATTTGATGATGTATTTTGCGCGGGCAATGATTCCACCTTTGCGTTTTTACAAGATGTTATTGATGAAGTAACCCTTTTATTTCCTTCTAAATACTTCCATATTGGGGGAGATGAATGTCCCAAAACCCATTGGAAAAAATGTACTCGCTGCCAACAACGTATAAAAGAATTAGGGATCAAGGACGAACATGAGCTCCAGAGCTATTTTGTGCAGCGTATTGAGCGTTATCTGAATGCAAAAGGTAAGACACTGATTGGATGGGATGAAATACTAGAAGGAGGTCTTGCTCCCAACGCAATTGTGATGAGTTGGAGAGGTGAAGCTGGCGGTATTGAAGCGGCCAAACAATCACATGAAGTAATTATGACCCCCGGCAATCCGGTGTACTTTGATCATTCACAAAGTGAAAATGAAGACTCCGTAACCATTGGAGGGTTCAATCCAATAGAAAAGATTTATGCGTATAACCCTGTACCTAAAGAATTACCTGCCGACAAAGAAAAATATGTAATTGGGGCACAAGCCAACGTATGGACAGAGTATATGAACAACGAGCAAAAAGTCCAATACCAAATATTTCCTCGCATGGCTGCTCTTAGCGAGGTATTATGGACTCCGCTCGATAAAAAAAGCTGGACGGGTTTCGAAAGCAGAATCCCTGCCATTATGAATCATTATCAGCAATGGGGTGTTACCGTTAGTAGAGCTTATTATGATATCAAAGGAAAAGTTGTGGCAAGCCCTGATAACAAGGGAATAACTCTACAACTTTCTTCCAATGCTTCCAACGGGAAAATCAAACTAAATACTCCAGAAAAATTCACCTACGAAAAACCCATTCAAATAAACAAGAGTGGTTTATATGAAGCAGTATTTACAGACTCTGCCACTGGAGAAATAAAAAGTAATTATTCTCAGCAGTTTCAACTCAATAATGCCACCGGTAAAATAATTACTCTTATGGAGCCCCCATCTAAAACCTATCCAGGAGATGGTCCTTTTACCTTAGTGAATGGAATTCAAAGCAAAAAAGGAACTGGGAGATACAAAGATTACCTTGGCTATAGTGGAAAAAATTTAGAGGCGCAATTAGACCTGGGAAGCTCAATAACAATCAGCCGAGTGGGAGTTAGTTTTCTGCACCAACCTTCAAGCTGGATTTACTATCCAACAAGTATTGAAATATGGGGGTCAAATGATGGCCAAACTTTTAAATCAATAGCCAAAACTGAGTTGAACAATCCGGAGTTAACAGAATATGGCACAAGTACAACTTATTTAAAAACAAAAGGCAAGTATCGCTACCTAAAGTTTTTGATAAAGAATAAAGGAACCATTGAAGCTCCCAATCCAGGACAAGGAAATGCCGCTTGGTTATTTGTGGATGAAATTATGGTAGAATAACCGTTTTTCCCGCAAAATCCTGCAAAATACCGCAATAACCTTCAGTTTTATCAATTAAATTTGCATACAAAACCAACGCATGTCTAAAGCGCACACTTCACAAAATCTGGCTGACAGCTTTGAAAAGATACCAGTAATAATTACAGAAAATCCAAAACAAGGTTCTAAATGGGCTGCCCAGGAAATTGCCAACCTAATCAAGGCAAAGCAAAAGAAAAAAGAGAAATGTGTACTAGGATTAGCCACTGGATCAACTCCCAAAACTCTCTATGCGGAGCTGGTTCGCATGTATCGTGAAGAAGGACTTAGTTTTAAAAACGTAGTCACTTTTAATTTGGATGAATACTATCCCATCGATAACCAAGCATTGCAAAGTTATAATCGCTTTATGCGCATTAACTTATTTGATCATGTAGACATTAATCCTAAAAATATTCATATTCCCAATGGAGAAATTTCTAAGGAGTTAATCAAGGAGCATTGTCGTCAGTATGAAAAAATGATTGATGATGCTGGCGGAATCGATTTGCAAATTTTAGGAATAGGAAATAATGGTCATATTGGCTTTAATGAACCTGGTTCAGGCATTTACTCAAAAACCAGATTAATAACACTGGATAATTCTACCCGCATTGCTAATGCCTATGAATTTGCCAATATCTCAGAAGTACCTCGACTAGCCATAACTATGGGTATTTCTACCATCTTCAAAGCAAAGCGAGTATTATTGATGGCTTGGGGATCCGGGAAAGCGCCGGTGATAAAAAAAGCTGTGGAGGAAGACGACACAGAACATGTACCTGCTTCACTTCTGCAAAATCATGAGGATGTCACCTTTATTATAGATAAAGCCGCTGCTGCAGACCTTACGCGCTTTAAATCACCTTGGCTGACCGGGGATTGTGAATGGACTCCTAAAATGATCAAAAAGGCCGTAGTGAATATGGCACTAAAACTTAAAAAACCTGTTCTTAGCTTAACCAATAGCGATTACAATGAGTTTGGATTAAGTGACTTATTGGTTGAAAAAGGAGACGCTTATGAAATCAACCTTCAGGTGTATTATCTACTAAGAGATACCCTAACCGGATGGCCAGGAGGTAAGCCTAATG
>JBMSWW010000133.1:0-4708 GCA_049425065.1 Chitinophagaceae bacterium | reverse complement strand
ATGGAAAAGCCATTGCACCCGTTTTAGCAGCAAAATTGAGGGCGGGGCTGGTTAGCGGTGTAGTTTCTCTACCCAACTTGGAACAAGGATTTGTTGTGAAACGCTCCGTTTTTTCCGGAAAAGCGTTTGCCAATGTTGCTATTAAAGCAGCTATTAAAATCATTAGCCTTAACCCGAATTCGTATAAAATAAATCCTAAAGTTCAACAGGAAGCCGAAGTTGAAGTTTCTTCAATTCAGCTTCCTGCCTCTCGCATAAAAGTTACTCAAACACAAAAATCTAGCGGAGACTTATTATTAACAGAAGCAGAGAAAGTGGTAAGTGCAGGTCGGGGTATGAAAGGCCCCGAAAACTGGGGCATGGTAGAAGAACTGGCCAATTCCCTGGGAGCAGCGCTGGCCTGTAGTCGTCCTGTAGCCGATGCGCATTGGCGCCCCCACCATGAACACGTAGGTCAGACTGGAATAGCGATTGCGCCTAATCTCTATATAGCTATTGGAATCTCCGGAGCAATTCAGCATTTAGCCGGCGTAAACAGAAGCAAAGTGATTGTGGTCATCAACAAAGATCCAGAAGCACCTTTCTTCAAAGCAGCTGACTATGGAATTGTGGGAGATGCCTTCGAAGTACTCCCTAAAATAACTGAAGCTGTAAAAAAACTCAAGGCTAGTTAAACATCCCCCCTATCGTTTTTTTATATTTGCAGGGGATGAAAAAAGTTGAACTCGAGATAATAGCTATCCAGCAAAGTATAACACAGGCTAACTCCTATGCAGTAGTGTTGGGTAATGTGAATGGTGTTCACCGTCTACCCATTGTAATTGGGGGCTTTGAGGCACAGGCTATTGCGGTAGCCATTGAAAGAATGAATCCTTCCCGTCCCCTCACCCACGATTTAATGAAAAATTTCATGGTTGCTTTTGGAGTGGAGTTACATGAAGTAGTAATTAACGACCTACAAGAAGGTGTTTTTTATTCCAAACTAGTTTGTTCTAACGATCGAGATACCATAGAAATTGATTCTCGCACTTCAGATGCCATTGCCTTAGCTATACGGTTCGGTTGTCCCATCTATACATTTGAGCATATTTTAGAAAGCGCAGGAATTTTATTAGAGGACGGTAGTGAAGCCAGTAAGAAGAAACCCCTCAAGGCAGAAAGCTTAGCAGAGGAGCAAACTGGCACTGAAGAAAACGGTGATTTGAAAAAATTGACCCTGGAAGAATTAAACTTTTTACTCAATGAAGTGCTGGAAAACGAAGACTATGTAAGGGCTATTGCCATACGTGATGAAATAAACAGCAGAAATAAAAAAGGCAATTCCTAGGACTACATGATAGTATTCCCCAACTGCAAAATAAACCTGGGACTGTACATAGTTAATAAACGTACAGATGGCTATCACGATTTAGAAACTGTATTTTACCCTGTTCCCCTCAAAGATGCGTTGGAGATAATCCCACTTTCAGCTGAAAAAAAAGGAACTATTGAGTTTACACAAACAGGCTTAGTAATTGAGGGAGATCCTAACAATAATATTTGTGCAAAAGCTTATCAATTAATGCAACAACATTTTCCGGAATTGCCGGGCTTGAAAATTCATTTACACAAACAAATTCCCATGGGAGCCGGCTTGGGAGGTGGGAGTGCAGATGGAGCTTTATTATTAGCTACTGTCAATAATAAATTTAATCTCGAGATAGCAGCTGAGCAGCTCAGTAAAATGGCACTTGAATTAGGGAGTGACTGTCCTTTTTTTCTCTACAATAAACCCTGCCTTGCCTTCGGAAGAGGCGAAAGATTAGCACCCTTGGATTTTACCCTAGCTGATTACAAGTTGGTGTTAATAAATCCTGGCATTCCTATTTCAACAGCCCAAGCATTCAAGGGTGTAAGTCCACAACCAAATAGTCTCTCGTTGAAAGAGATAATCATGAGCCCTCCTACTAGTTGGAAAAACAAGTTGAAAAATCAATTTGAAGAAACTGTCTTTCCTCAATTTCCTTCATTAAAAGATTTGAAAGAGGAGCTTTATCAACTGGGGGCTGTATATGCCTCCATGAGCGGAAGCGGCAGTACGCTTTATGGAATTTTTGAAAAAACATATTCACTACCGGCTGATTTTTCATCTCGACACAGTTTTTGCAGGGAGTATCTCCTTCCTTGATTTTTCGTAACTTGAAACTGAACTCAGATAATATGCATTCAGCCAATACTTCCTATACAGCAGCTGACTACATTCAACTGGAGGATCGATACAATGCACACAATTATCATCCCCTACCCGTAGTACTCAAACGTGGGGAAGGTGTTTTTTGCTGGGACATTGATGATAATAAATACTTTGATTTTCTCAGCGGCTACTCAGCCGTAAATCAGGGTCACTGTCACCCTAAAATTATTGAAGCCCTCACAAAACAAGCAACTCAACTTACGTTGACCAGCAAAGCTTTCTACAATGATAAATTAGGACCTTACGCTCTTTTCATCACACAGTATTTTGGGTATCACAAAGTACTCCCCATGAATACCGGGGTGGAAGCAGTGGAAACCGCTATTAAACTCTGTCGCAAGTGGGCCTATGAGAAAAAAGGGATTCCGGAAAATGAAGCACAAATTCTTGTTTTCGAAGAAAATTTTCACGGGCGCACTTCTACCGTAATATCATTTAGTACAGATGTCGGCTCAAAATCAAACTTCGGTCCCTTCATGCCAGGATTTATCACCGTACCCTATAATGATGTAGAAGCGCTTGAGCGTATGATTTCGCAACCAAACATTGCCGGCGTATTGATAGAACCCATCCAAGGAGAAGCCGGTGTGGTGGTACCAGATGAAGGATACCTCAAAAAAGTGGCATTGGCCTGTAAACAAGCAAGAATACTTTTAATAGCCGATGAAATTCAAACGGGGTTGGGAAGAACCGGTAAAAAATTAGCCTGCGATCATGAGGAGGTTAGGCCTGATATTTTAATTCTGGGAAAAGCATTGAGCGGTGGTGTTCTACCTATCAGTGCAGTATTAGCCGATGATGAAATTATGATGACACTACAACCTGGTCAGCATGGATCTACATTTGGTGGAAATCCATTGGCCTGCGCTGTGGCACAGGTAGCACTTGAGGTTTTAGAAGATGAAGGATTATCAGCAAATGCTGCAGCAATGGGACAACTCTTTCGAGAAAAATTGGCACAGTTAGAAAATCCACACCTTAAAACAATTCGAGGCAAAGGATTATTAAACGCCATTGTCATTGAGCATCCAGATCGGGAGGCAGCGTGGAATCTATGCCTAGCCATGAAAGATCGAGGCCTCTTGGCTAAACCTACCCATGGAGATAAGATTAGGCTGGCTCCTCCTCTTTGCATCACTAAAGAACAAATTGAGGAGTCCATTGAAATCATTCGCCACTCCCTTCAGATTTTTAATTGATATAAATACATGTTGAAAGATATTGCATACCACTTGTTCCATTTGAAGTGGCAAGAGCCAACACATGATAGCCACGAACCCCTTGAGGAGGAATGAATTTCAATACTCCGCTAGCCGCATATAATCGATAATTACGGATGAGTTGCCCATGCATAGTAATCAATTGTAGATCCACCGACCCCTCGTAATTAAAAGGTAATTTTAATACTCCTGCAGTGGGATAATAGACTAATTTTCTCTTGATAAAATGTAGCTCTTCTTGCGGTCGTTGAACAAGAAATACGTTACTTAGTTCCGTGGCTCCCGAAATATCTCTTTGTATAATTCTATAAAAACTCTGAGCATGTAGTGGCGTAGTATCTACAAACTTGTAAAAATAGCTAGCTGATGAAAATCCGAGTACTGACTGGGAAGGAATTTTAGCAATACTTTCAAAGTGAACTGCATCAGCCGATCGCTGGATAATAAAACTTTCCACTTCCCTTTCTTGAGCTGTTGCCCATTCCACCATTACCTTTCTAGTGACAGTTTGTACCCGTTGATACAACCATGTAACGGGTAAATTATCAGGTATTATTTGCAATTCTAACATCAAATCATCAAGTCGCCAATTGGCTACATTGATGGCAGGAGTTCCCTGTCCGTCAAATCCATACAATCTGAAACTGACTTCTATAGCTGCAGAATAATTAATTCCGTTGGCTTCCACTAAAGACCAAGTACTATTATTAGATATTTGCCCTTGTGCTAAGAGTACTGTGTATTGGTCGTCTTCTTGAAATAAAGCCCATTGCTTTGGTCCGGTTTGAGTAGATCGTTGTCCAAAAGAAATTGATTTTAGTATAAATCTAAATCCCTGCGCAGGCGTTATAGAAAATTCAATGAACGCAGAACCCATTGATTCTTTTTGCAGCGGACCAGTTCTGGCAGCTAATGAGGCGTTCGATCCACCTGAGGCCCCGGTATATCCTGTAGAGGAAGAGGCTTCACTCAAAAAGACAGTATTCCCATAATTATTACCGGGAGACAAAACAGAAAAACTGCAAATGGAGGTACTAGCGTTAGAAGCCGCTAGCGTCTGCATATCCCAATAGGGATTTACCAACTCTTGAGCAGTAACTTGAAGATTGGCAATGATGCTGAGAGTAAGTAATAAAAAACAAAGATGACGCATGGGAGCAAACTAGTATTCTCACGCGCTATCTAGCAAGGGTATTTTCTTCAAAAAGATGGTTTAATCCTGCCTTGTTGTTGTTTCCTCGGGGAAAAAAGAGCC
>JBMSWW010000132.1:0-4744 GCA_049425065.1 Chitinophagaceae bacterium | reverse complement strand
ATCAAGCTGCCTAAATTTGCGGCCAAATTATGCTAGCAGGTTTACAAAATGTCACGTTTGAATTTGGTGCAAGAGTAATTGTACAAGATGCTACCTGGCATATTCAGCCGGGTGAACGAATTGGACTTATAGGCTATAATGGTACAGGGAAATCTACCCTCCTAAAACTTTTAGTGGGACAATACCAAGCCTCTGCTGGGACAGTAGAAAGAAGTCGCGGGATCACCATGGGTTATTTGCACCAGGATCTTTTAAGTTTTGACACCGAAGATAGCATCCTTCAGGTGTCGCTGGGAGCCTTTGAGCACATTCTACGTTTAGAAAAAGAAATAGAAGAACTGGGGAAAATACTCGAGCAAACCGGCGATGAAAAAATCTTGCATGAGTATAGCGACAAGTTACATGAAATGGAGACGTTGGGGGGCTATAGCATTCATCATCGTACCGAAGAGGTATTGCAAGGATTAGGCTTTAGTAACGCCGATTTGCAAAGACCCTACAGAGAATTTAGTGGCGGATGGAGAATGCGAGTATTGTTAGCGAAAATGATTTTGCAGCAACCTGATTTATTGCTGCTGGACGAGCCCACCAACCACCTAGACCTTCCCTCTATAGAATGGTTGGAAAAATATCTTTTGCATTACCAGGGAGCCGTAGTGATCGTGAGTCATGACAAATATTTTCTGAACCGAATGGTGACAAAAATTGTGGAGCTTTACCAGCAAGAACTTCATATCTACACTGGCAATTATGATTTCTATGAGCGAGAAAAAGCGGTTCGTATGGAGCTGCAGCAAAAAGCTTTTGAAAATCAACAAGATTATATTCGTCAACAAGAAAGAATTGTAGAAAGATTCCGCGCCAAAGCCAGTAAAGCTGCTATGGCGCAAAGTATTATCAAGAAGTTAGATAAATTAGAGCGAATTGACGCTGCAGAATTAGTGCGACCGGATATCAGAATTAATTTCAGAGTTGATAAAACACCGGGGAAAATAATTGCCGAAATAAAAGGAATCGACAAATCCTTTGGTGACCTTTCGATTATTAAAAATGGAAATGCTGAAATAGAGCGAGGAGATAAAATTGCATTGATCGGTGCCAATGGAAAAGGAAAATCTACCCTACTTCGAATTATTGCAGGTACTGAGTCATTTCAAAATGGTGAAAGAAAATGGGGTCATCTGGTGGAAGAAAGTTTCTATGCGCAACACCAGTTAGAAGCCCTTGATTTGAATAATACTATTCTGGAGGAGATGAAGGAATGCGGCAGTCAAATGTCTGAGTTAGAATTAAGAGGGCTGCTTGGATGTTTTCTTTTTAGCGGCGATGACGGAGATAAAAAAATTCGTGTCTTAAGTGGAGGTGAAAAAGCCAGAGTAGCACTAGCCAAGGTAATCGTTAGCAAAGCAAATTTCTTGATGCTTGATGAACCGACTAACCACTTGGACATGCATAGCTGTGATCTTCTTATTGAAGCACTCTACCGCTATGAAGGAACCATTATCCTGGTAAGCCACGATCGATATTTTGTATCGAAAACGGCCAATAAAATTTGGGAGATTGATAACGGAGAAATCAAAGAATTTAAAGGAGGTTATGAGGAATGGGTAGCTTGGAAAGAAAGAATGGCTAAGCTAAAACCTTCGGTCAACACACCTTCTCCCAAACAAAGTCCTACACCTGCCGCTAATACAGAAAAGCCGCCTGTAGGTCCTATTGACAAAGAAAAAAAGAAAGAGCTGCAAAGAGCACAAAAAAAGTTTCAACTGGTAGAGGTAGAGATGGCCAAAGAACAGGCCCTAAAAGCAGAATTGGAAAAAAAATTATCTGACCCTGCTATCTATGCCGATAAAACAGCCTTCTTGGAGACCGAATCTGCCTACAAGAAGGTGAATGATAAAGTGGGTGAACTAACTGCTTCCTATGAAAAACTTTTCGAGGAAATTATTCGTTTAGAAGAGTAACCGCTACCCGATTTTTTTCTTGACAATCTCCAGTATTTCTTTTTCTTTCAATTGAGCCATCGACTCCATTTCTGCACCCTTAGCGATTATTTGAGCAACAAAATCTTTGTCCTCGTAACTGCCCGCATTAATGCAAACATTCAAATACGCGCCCATTACGGCCGAACGGGCACAAAGAGCTCCTACTCCAGCATCTGACACAGAATTTGGATTACCCTCTAACGCCATACGCAGAATCAATTCCATACTCTGAAAGGACAGTTCCATCACTCGATAGGGAACTTCAATAGCCTTTCGGGTAGCCTTTTGAGTAGCGATTTTTTGAGCGGCTTTTTCTTCTGGATTTGCTTTAGGCAGGCTCATGGCCTCCATGATGGCGTTGAATGCAACCGTGTCCTCATCAACTAGTTGCAATAACTCGTCTTTAATCTTTTGAGCTTCAGCAGCTTGATCACCGAACTCTTTCCAACGATCGTCCCAACCTTTTTTATGGGAAGACAAATTTGCAACCATGGCTGCCAAAGAAATTCCCAAGGCTCCCACATAGGCAGAAATGGAGCCACCACCTGGTGCCGGAGATTCACTTGAAGTCTCATCTGCAAAATCAACTAATGTATTGTTAATCAATTTTCTATGTAATTTATCTCTTAATAAATATTCAATAATTCTTTCCTCTGGTTTAAATTTCGTTAACTCTTCTAAACCCATTGATTTAATAGCGATTCTAATTAATTCTCTATCGGGAACACCTGTAGAACGCTGCTGCTTTTCGAGGAAGTATTTGCCCGCATCCAACATCGATTTTAAGGGCACCAGTCCTACTAATTCGCTTCCAGTAACACGTAATCCCCTTTCGGTAGCTTTTTTACAGGCTTCATCAAAAGCGATGTGAAGGGGGGTAATATTAATGTTTGTAAGGTTCATTGAAATCTGGGCTATGCCGTATTCTTCAATAAACCAGCCAATCGCTTTTACGGCTTTCAGCGAGCCAGGAATACTAACGGGGTTGCCTCTTTCGTCCAATACTTTTTTCCCATTCTCCAGCTTTACACGGCCCGCTTCCCGAATGTCAAAGGCCACCGCATTGGCCCTTCGAATAGAAGTGGTATTTAAGTTGATGTTATAAGCTACCAGAAAATCTCGTGCACCTATCACCGTGGCTCCACGTTTTACATCAAATTCTATTGGGCCAAAATCGGGCTTCCAAGCGGGATCTTTAATCTTTTTAAAAAAGCCTTCATACTCTCCTGCCCTGATCACCGATAAATTACTTCTTGATTTATCAGGTTGTGCCGCCTCATAGCAATACACAGGAATTTGGAGTTCATTGCCCACTCGCTTGGCCAGTTTTTGAGCATAGTTAGCGGTCTCTTCTAAAGTGATTCCGGCAATAGGAATTAACGGGCATACATCGGTAGCACCCATCCGTGGATGGGCCCCTTGGTGTTTGCTCATCTCAATTAGCTCTCCCGCCTTTTTAATAGCTCTGAAGGCTGCTTCAATAACCGCCTCAGGTTCTCCAACAAAAGTAACTACGGTGCGATTAGTGGCTTTACCTGGATCCACATTCAATAACCTCACTCCTTCCACTGATTCGATAGCGTCCGTTATTTGACGGATAATAGCAGGGTCTCTACCCTCACTAAAATTGGGAACACATTCAATGATCTGTTTCATAATAATAAATATCGTTCATTAATTTTTGTTGAGAACCTGACCTTTCAAGATTACCTGCTCAATTAAATTCGTGCCAAAGGCATAAGGCAAATACGCTAAGGATGAAATGGGCTTGGTGATAACTACGTTAGCCAACTTTCCTATTTGTATTGAGCCACATCGATCTTCCAGCCCCATAGCGTGTGCCCCATTTAATGTGGCAGCATTGATGGCTTCTTCCGGAAGCATTCGCATTCGTATGCAGGCTTGAGAAACTACATCATTCATATTACCTGAGGGTGCGGATCCGGGATTGTAATCACTGGCCAAGGCAATGGCAGCTCCTGCTTCAAGTAAGGATCGAGCGGGCGGGTCACTCATTTGTAAAAAATAGGCCGCGTTTGGGAGTAAGGTTCCAATGGTAGTAGAGTTAGCTAATAAGTGAATAGTCTCTTCATCCATGGTCTCTAAATGATCCACACTCAGTGCTTTCATTTTTACACCAACTTGTACTCCCCCTGAAAGATGAAGTTGATTAGCATGAATTTTTGGTGTTAGTCCATATTGCATACCTGCTGCCACGATACGTTCTGTTTCATCCCTGGAAAAGAAACCCTCTTCACAAAATACATCCACGTAATCAGCTAATTTTTCCTCCGCAATAGCAGGAAGCATTTCATTTATTATTTGAGCAATATACCCTTCATGATCATTTCTGAAAGCAAGAGGATATGCATGAGCTCCCAAAAAAGTTGCTTTTATTATTACCGGAGATAATTTCTTTAACTGCCGTATTACGCGCAGCATTTTTAACTCCGCTTCTACGGTGAGACCATACCCGCTTTTAATTTCTACGGCTCCGGTACCGAGCAATGCAATTTCATTTAATCGAGCTAAAGCGCCTTGTATTAATTCTTCCTCAGAAGCATCCTGCACTTTAGTTGCAGAATTTAAGATACCACCTCCTTTGGCTGCTATCTGTGCATAGCTAAGCCCTTTTATCTTATCAACAAATTCAGATTCCCGACTCGCTGCAAACACTAAATGTGTGTGACTATCACACCAAGCAGGTAATACATAACCGCCATTCACATTTATAGTTTTTTCAGCTTTAATAGGTGAAC
>JBMSWW010000131.1:0-4872 GCA_049425065.1 Chitinophagaceae bacterium | reverse complement strand
AATCCGAATGATTTATCGGGATCTGAAGGAAGTAAGAATTTTGGACGCATGCAGCTTGATGTTGCAGGCCCCATGCTTAATAGAGCGATTGCCGGAAAATATGAACCAGGGTCTACCTTCAAGCCTTTAGGGGCACTTGTGGCATTGAATGAAAAAGTAGTGACTCCAACTTGGGGTTTTCCTTGTGGAGGTCGCTATGGACTTTGCGGACACGGTAAACCTCAATGTACCCATGCTGGTGGTGGTCATGCTGATAATGTGCGACTGGCCATTGCTAATTCCTGCAATTCTTATTTTGCACATATCTATCGTCTCACGGTGGACAATCCCAAATATAAAAATGTGTACGATGGCTATTTGCATTGGAAGCAATACATGAACTCTTTTGGGTTGGGAGTACGATTAGGGGTGGATCTTCCCAATGAAAGTACCGGAGGAATCCCTGACACTTCTGTATATAATAGAGAGAATGCCGGGCGCTGGACTTCTTGCACAAACCTGACCTTGGGAATCGGGCAGGATAAAATGCAAACAACGCCTCTTCAGATGGCAAATGCCATGTGTATCATAGCAAATAAAGGGTATTATTATACTCCTCATTTTATAAAGTCGATCGATAATACTGTTAAAGAAGACGAAGCCTTATTGAATCGCTATAAGATGAAGCATGACGTTTTAACGTATATACCAGACGATGCATTTAATGATGTAATAGAAGGAATGAGTGATGTGGTAAAAGTGGGTACGGCGCAAGGAGCGCAAATTGAGGGGATTGAAGTGTGTGCTAAAACAGGTACCGCAGAAAACTATACAATATTAGACGGACGTCGTATCAAACTGCCGGATAATTCCATGTTCGTTTGCTTTGCTCCAAAAGAAAATCCGCGTATTGCCATAGCAGTATTTGTGCAGAATGCAGGTTTTGGGGCTACCTGGGCAGCACCTATTGCTCGAATGTTGATGGAGAAGTATTTGTTAGACTCGCTCACTACGAAAAGCAAGGTAGATTCCGCTCGTGTAGCCAGTACTAATTTGATGCCTGCCTATTTCAAGCGATTGCAGTATAAAGAAGATTCTATTCGTGCTTACAAATGGTTTCAATTAACAAAAGATAGTGCGTATATAAGAAGGTACAATTATCGGTAATGAGAAATTCTAATTCTACCATATCAAAAGGAATTGACTGGAGCCTGGTTTGGATTTATCTGGCGTTGGTAGTGATTGGACTCTTGGCTATTTTTGCAGCTACGTATACGGAAGGTGAACCTATCTTGAAAAGTTTTGTAGCTTTTAAAACTGATTATAGTAAGCAATTTTATTTTTTGGGACTTGCATTAGGAGTGGGATTTTTTATTTTGCTTACTGATAGTAAATTTTTTCCTGCCACTGCTAATATTTGGTATGTTATTGGAATAATATTACTTCTATTAGTTTTTCCTTTTCACTCCAATATAAAAGGAACAGAGTCAATTGTCCGTATTGGATCATTTAACTTTCAGCCCGCTGAATTTTGTAAAATATTTGTAGCCTTGGCGCTGGCAAAATACCTGTCTCGCCCTGAAACAAATTTTAATTTACCACGTTCACAAATGGTAGCGGCTGCCTTAGTCATTGTGCCCGCTGCCTTGGCCATTTTACAAAGTGAAACAGGATTAGCCTTGGTTTATTTCTCCTTCTTCATTATGATGTATCGAGAGGGGCTTCCTTCTATAATTCCGACTGTTGCTATTTCATTGGCTATATTGATTATTGCCAGCATTCTGGCACCACAAAATGTGTTGGCTATTATTTTATCTGTTATCGCCTTATTACTGATCTACTCTTTGCGTCGTCAAATTAAACGTAAGCGTCAAATTTTAACAAGTATCTTATTGCTCTGGGCTATCGCTGTGGGCATTCAACGTTTTGCCGTGCCTTTCATTTTTTCGAAAGTATTGCAACGACATCAGGTAGAAAGAATTTATAATCTTTTTGGGAAAGATAATCCCTATGATCCAAATCAATCTGCTGTATCCGCTGCTGAAGCCAAGAAAAAAACAGAAAGTGGCAGTAGTTATAATGTGCGTCAATCAAAGATTGCGATAGGTAGTGGTGGTTTTTTGGGAAAGGGGCTATTTAGTGCCACGCAAACGCGTTACGATTTTGTACCTGAGCAACGAACGGATTTTATATTTTGTACAGTAGGCGAGGGTTTTGGATTTTTTGGTTCCATATTTTTATTGGCACTTTATCTAGCCTTATTATTAAAAATGATCACCATTGCTGAAAGACAACGAAGTGTGTTTAGCAGAGTCTATGCTTATGGTGTTTTTTCTGTTTTTCTATTTCATATCATTATCAATATTTCCATGACAATAGGGTTGGCTCCTGTAATTGGAATACCACTTCCCTTTATTAGTTATGGAGGGACCTCTCTATTAACCTTTACGACTCTCCTGGCTATTTTGATCCGATTGGATGCGGATAGGCAAATGGTGTTGAGATAATAAATTGATTCATGAAGATTATACCGCTTTCTGAAGGACGATTTACCGTGGATGCGTCTAAGGCATTTGTGCCTTTTAACTCCTCAACCGATGATATAAGTCAACGGCTTCCAGGAAGTTTACTAGTAGAGATCCAGCCTTTTGTAGTGATAACAACTAAGGACATTATTTTATTAGATACCGGTCTTGGTTATTCACTCCATGGGAAGTTGCAATTGCATAATAACTTAAAACAGGCTGGCGTTGATCCTTCGCAGGTTACTAAAGTAATTCTCTCTCATTTGCATAAGGATCACATGGGAGGAGTGGTTTATCAAGGTAGTAATAGAGTTTTGTATTCCTCTTTTCCCTCAGCTACCTATTATATTCAACAATTGGAGTTGGAGTTTGCCTTATCTAAACAATCTGCTTCTTTTGTTCGTCCTGTCTTAGAATGGTTAGCCGAAAGCAGTCAAGTACAATGGCTGGATGGAGAGGAAGTGATTGATAGATACATCTATGTTCAACTAACTGGAGGGCATTCTCCTTATCACCAGTCTATTAAAATTGTAGAGAATCAAGAAGTAGTATTTTTTGGCGGTGACGAAGCTCCTCAATTACAACAAATGAAGCATCGTTTTGTAGCTAAATACGATTATGACGGAAAGCGTGCTATGGAGTTACGCAATCAGTGGAAAGAGCAAGGAACTAACGAAGGGTGGACCTTTTTATTTTACCATGATGTAAAGCATCCTACATTTAATTTTAAATCGTAGGCCGACGTATTTTCTTAGGCTATTCCAAATTTAATCTTCTTGATGACGCCCAGGAGGGGGTGGGGGTGGTCCCATTCTTTGATTTTCGCGATCACGGAGTTTTCTGTCTCTTTGAATATCACGAAGAGTTCGAATAAAGTAATCTTGTAGGTGATATATCTGCATAACTCTTTTTTCACCCACCACAGGACCAAATTCACCTCGATAACGTAATTGTAGCTCAATTAATTCCTTTTGTTGTAGTAATCGGTCTTCTCTATTCTTTCGCATTACTTCTCTCCACTCTTTTTGATAGCGTGTAAACAAGGGTTGAAATTGTTCAGTTTCCTTATCTGTTAATTGCATGCGTTTACGAATGAATAAGGCCATTCGCTCGGGTATTCTTTCATCGGGACCTGGTTGTGCTATCGCTATGTGTCCAATACTTATAATGCTTAGCAGTAGAATCAATTTCTTTTTCATAGTATAAAATATAGTCAAATTATTCATTACTTATTTCGTTAAAATCCTGTTGGCTGATTTCCGCTAGTAAGTTTTGTATTTCTATATCACTGATATCTTTTATTAAGGAGCTAATTTCTTGCTGCTGTAATGCTAGCTCCGCACCGTTGTCTGTAAGACTCTCAAGAGAAGCGGTAAGGCTAACAAAAGAATTTAACTTGTCATCACTGACAGAATTAATTTCTTTTTTCACCCAGCCTTCCGGGTTTTCGTTGATGTTAGGACTTGTATTTTGGCGATAAACATAGACGCCCCCTACCATTATACCTATTATTATTGCGGCAGCCGCTAGCTTTTTCAAGGACTTCCCCCAAATAACAAAAACTTTAGTAGACGAATTGTTGAAAGCTTTCTCCGTCAGGGTATCCGTTAATTGTTCAAAATATCCATTAGGTACGGCAAAAGGGGTAGAGGGGGCTTGCTCAGGAAGATGCGGGGCTATTTCTTTTAATTCCTGAATTATTTTTTCTTTTTCGCTCATGGCTTTTATTGGATAGTTTCTTTAAGATTCGGTTTAATGAGTAAGTAAATAGTCTTCAATTTTTTTGGCAGCATGGTGATAGCTAGCTTTGAGTGCTCCTTCACTGGTGCCCAGAACTTCACTCATTTGGTGATAAGGCATCTCTTCATAGTAGCGCAGCATGAATACGACTCTTTGTTTTTCAGGAAGTTGTTGAATAGCCAGCTGTAGCTTCCATTCCAGTTTACTGCTGTCAAAATATTCATCCGCACGTACCAGCTCACTATAACCTGCCTCATCATCGCTAAGGGAGAGGGTGTATTTTTTCTTTTGTTGTTCAATAAAACTCAGGCATTCGTTGGTAGCTATCCTGTACAACCAGGTATAAAGCTGGCTGTCTTCCCTGAAATTATCCAGGGATTTCCAAATTTTAATCGAAATATTTTGGAGAAGGTCATTGGTGTCCTCGTGCGAAACCACCATTCTTCTAATATGCCAGTAGAGTCTTTCCTGATATTTTTTCAGCAAGGTTTTAAAGGCCTCATCTTTAGTGACAGGTTGGCGAAAAAGCCTTAGTATTTCATTATCAGCTAATAGACTCATGCGGGGGGCAATATTAGACCCGAAAAAAGCCAAAAGGTTTAACCCTTTCTACTTAATGCCTTTTCGG
>JBMSWW010000130.1:0-4890 GCA_049425065.1 Chitinophagaceae bacterium | reverse complement strand
GGGGTGGCTACATGGGTAAACTCCTGATTAACTCCTTTGTCTTTTAAAAACTGTCTGACCACTCCGGCAATGAACTGTGAGCCGTTATCGTTACGGATGGTGAGGTTTTCAATTCTATATTCCATGAGCAGCAGGGATAGTAAAACAATCACATCTCCTTTTTTGATGTTGAACCGTAGCATGTGTGTCAATACTTTACGGCTGTAGGCATCAATGACAGTTAATAACAGTGCGTTTCTTTGGGCCCCATGGATGTGGATGTATTTGATGTCCATACACAGGTGTTCCAGCGGTTTTTCAGCCTTTATCTTTCTAAAGCGAACAAACTGCCGGGGAACACCGATTGACCCAATTCGGCGATTAAACAGGAGGTTGTGGATTTTCATCAAGCGATAGACTTTCTTGTGGTTGATGATATAGCCTTTCTCTTTTAGTTCGTCCCAAACATTCTTATACCCATAACAGCAGAACTCCTGCTGAAGAATGCTTTCAACATCTTTCAAGACAACCGTATTCTCCACAAGCTCACCATCTTGGGTAACGGTCATCTCACTGGGTCTTCGACCACGCAGACCGTCCCCTCGCTTGTAATAGAAGCTGCTGCGAGGAACACCTGACCACTGTAATAGTGCCTGTTTACTGACCATGGGGTGTGATTGGAACTGTCGCATTACCTCGACCGACGCTGCTCGAGGAATTGACTTTTTTTTAAAAGCTCGGTCTTGAACTCTAGTTCAATTTGCTGTTTGGCTACAATGTTTTTCAATACCCGGATCTGTTCCTCCAAGGCATCTACCTCAGGGTTGCGCAACCTGCTGTAAGACTGTAAGTTCGCTACTCCACCTTCGTTAAAGTTCTCCTTCCACCTTCTAAACACCGTGGGAGAGAGGTTGTGCTTGCGAAGGGTAACAGTGACACCAAACTGATCTGCTTCGTTGATGATAGACAGTTTCTCCGAAGCCGAGAAACTCCTTCTTGTTTTTGACATGGTTCCTAAATTTACTGACTTAATTGTTGTTACAATTCAGTCCAGTCATTTAGGGGGTCAATAAAAAATTGGGTGCGAAAAATAAATCCTAATTATTTTTGAAGCTATGAAATATTTTCTTTTTTTAATTCTGTTTACAGTAGTAGCTCAAGTTGGCAACTCTCAGTCTGGGCACGATATTTATATCAATTATTGTATTGCTTGTCATGACCAAAAATTGGAGGGCGGTCGTGCTCCTTCTTTATTAGAGGCTAAATGGAAATATGGGCAATCTAAAAAAGCTATGCGCAAGTCTATCAGCGAGGGAATTCCTGGAACTGAAATGATGCCTTGGAAAAATATGCTTACGGATAAGCAAATTGATACAGTAGAGGATAATCTTATCTCGCTTAAGCGCAAAAAGGGCTGATATTTAATTAGTAATCGATAAAATAATGAATTGGATTAGCCATTTTTTAGGAGTTCAAGAAGATTTAGAAGATTTTTCAAAAATTAGGAATGAAATAGAACAAGGAATTCATTTCAGGGGGTCCAATTTATTGATTTTGATTATTGCGATTTTTGTAGCTGCTATAGGATTGAATGTAAATTCAACGGCAGTTATAATAGGAGCTATGCTAATTTCCCCGTTGATGGGGCCCATTATGGGAGTTGGCCTTGGTGCTGCAATTAATGATTTTTATTTTTTATCTAGATCTGTACGCAATTATCTTTTTGCAACTATTGCAGGTTTATTAGCCTCTACAATTTATTTTTATTTTAGTCCATTGGACGAAGCTCACTCCGAACTTTTAGCTAGGACTACTCCAAATATTTATGATTTATTGATTGCTTTATTTGGTGGCGCAGCTGGTATAATTGCTGTTTCGAGCAAGAATCGCGGCAATGTTGTTCCTGGAGTAGCAATTGCAACTGCTCTTATGCCTCCTCTTTGCACAGCGGGGTATGGTATTGCTTCTTTGCAACCTGGTTTTGTATTTGGGGCTTTGTATTTGTATCTAATTAATACCGTATACATATCCTTAGCTACTTACCTTTTTGCAAAATATTTTCAATTTCCAAAAAATAACTTTTCAAATCCAAAGGATAGCATTCGTAATAATCGTATAATTCTTTTTTTAACGTTATTTACGCTTTTGCCTAGCCTTTATTTAGGGTATGACATGGTAATTAAAAATCGGTATGTAAGAAGTGTTAATCAGTTTCTTCAAGCTGAAATAAACAGCAAAGAATTATTTGTGTTAAGTAAAAATGTTGATGTTACAAAAAGGACAATTACTTTGAACTATATTGGTAAAAAAGTCGACTCAATTGAATCAAAAAGACTTCATGATCGTTTACGTTACTATGGGATTGAAAACACTCAGATTTATTTCGATGTGAAATTAAAAAATCTTAGCCAAGCAAAATCAAGTTCTTCAAATGATGACTTAACTAGAAATCTTGTTGAACTAATGAAAGCGAATTCATTTTTAGATTCGTTTTATAATGCTAATTTGTCTTCAAAATTAGTTCGTGACGAATTACGAATACTTATTTCAGCAATTGAAGATGTTTATTTTCAAGAGTTTAGCGATAGTATCCCCTCTCTGTTAATAAAAATTCTACCTGATGAAGATGTTGAACAGCGTGATAAAGATTTGATTCAGAGATGGGCTTCTTATCGTTTGGCTAAGGATACTATTCGTATTACTTTTGCTAAATGATTAGTGTAATTATTCCTGCTTTAAATGAAGAGAAAACAATTGCCCAGGTTGTTACTCTGAGTTTCTCTAATTCTTTAGTTACTGAGGTTTTAGTGGTTGATGATAAATCACTTGATGCTACAGTTCAAGAAGCAAAAAATGCAGGCGCATGTGTAATTACAAGCACTAAGCTAGGCAAGGGTGCCTCCATGCGTGATGGGTTGATGGTAGCAAAAAATGAAATAATTGTATTTCTCGATGCTGATATTGCAACCTATCCCAATGATTTAATTTCACGGATGACTACCCCATTAATTGATGGCGATTTTGATTTTGTTAAATCATTTTTTACTCGTCAGGCTGGCAGGGTTACTGAATTAGTAGCAAAACCATTGCTGTCTATATTAATTCCAGAATTTCCAAGTTTTATCCAGCCGCTCAGTGGTATAATTGCAGGCAAAAAAACTCTTTTCAGTAAAATAGATTTTCAGGATGGCTATGGGGTTGATATTGGAATTTTAATAGACATATTTAAGATTGGAGCTCGTATTGCAGAAGTTGATATAGGGAATATTGAAAATAAAATGCAAGCTCTTGGTCAATTAGGTAAAATGTCTCGAGAGGTTGCCAATGTTATATTAGAAAAAGCTGATCGATATAAAAGGGGTAACCTAGAGACGCTAGAACATATCCAGGTTATCAGAGAACAAATGGAGTTTGCTATTACAGAACGGGCTAAAAGTTTGAAAAAACTTGCCGTGATTGATATGGATAGAACTTTATTGTCAGCTTCTTTTATTCAAACATGTGCACAACATTTCGATTTTAAGGCTGAGTTAATAGATATTATTTCCTCTCAACCTAACGCATTTCTTAGGACAAAACAAATTGCGCGTTTGTTAAAAGGAAAAACAGTTAATGATTTGATATCTGTAGCTGAGAGTATTCCCTTTTCTCCTAACTTGGATTCGCTCCTTTACAAACTTCGAGAAAAAGGGTTTAGTATTGGGATTATTTCTGATAGCTATGATTACATTGCAAATTATTATGTAAATAAATTACGCTTGGATTTTTCATTAGCTAATGAGTTAGAGTTTTCTAAAAGTGTCGTTACTGGCGAAGTTAAAATACCATCATTTTTCCTACCTCATCGACATAGTATTTGCTCCCACGATATTTGCAAAACACATTCTCTCGTTGATATCTGTAAAACTTTAGGGGTAGAATTAGAAAATACCATAGCGATTGGTGACGGTGAAAACGATATTTGTATAATTAAAAAATCTGGTATTGGAATAGCATATTGTGCTTCACATCCCACTCTTAACTTGGTAGCTGATTTTGTGATTACTGAGCCAGATATGCGTTTAGTAGCTACGTATATCGAATAGGGTTTTATCAATTTTAGGGAGGGTGTTATTTCTTCAAGCTCTCTTTTGTGGATATGTCTTCAGGAGAACAATACGAATTTCTTGCTTCAATAGGCACTGACATAGACAAAGCTGCCCAGCTCATTTTGAAGGGTGACATAGTTGCAATTCCAACTGAAACAGTGTACGGACTTGCAGCAAATGGACTCATTGAGGATGCGGTAAAAAAATTTCATTGATAAATAACGTCCCTCTTTCAACCCGCTTATTTTACATGTTGCGCATTTAGATCAAATTAAGGAGTTGGTTCAAGAATTACCCTCCCTAGCCTTGGAGCTACTTGAAAATTTTCACCTGGCCCTTTCACGTTGCTGCTTCCTAAAAAAGCGAGTATGCCTGCGATAGAAAATAATAGTCTTCTAGATATTGCTGTGAGAATTCTTAGTCATTCACTTACGCTGGCGCTTTTAGAAAAAGTGGCAGTTCCCTTGGCAGCTCCCAGTGCAAATCCTTTTGGGTATATAAGCCCAACCTCTGTATTGACCACCTTAATGACTGAAGTGCAAACCTCAATAACCCTCAAATCCATCAAAATCTCGTTCGAACTCAGTCCAGAAAAGGGCACAATAAATAAAGTCCTGCACGAAGTGCGGGGCTTTTTATTTGGGTGCGTGGCAAGCTCGCTTGCCTAAGCAGCCAAATGAAAAGAACGGGTGAGCGAAGCGAACCAGGACTTTTTTTATTGTAGCCCCCTAGTAGGACACATTGGATCAACGTAGGTAATCCAGTCCTGGGCACATAATTAGATTTAAGGCGATTCTTCACAGAATCGCCTTTTTCTTTTTCG